>JAATES010000047.1 GCA_015655615.1 Actinomycetales bacterium | reverse complement strand
GGCCAGATTGGCGTTCTTCGCTCGGGCCGTCGTGTGCATCGTGTGGACGAGCGGAACGCCCCACCGGTCGGCCGCCAGCCAGCCCGCCTGGCCGGACAGCCAGTAGTGCGAATGCACCAGGTCGTACCAGCCCATGCGCCGGCTGGCCTCGGTGCGCAGCACCCCGGCCGTGAAATAGCACATCTGAGCCGGCAGGTCGTTCTTGTCCAAGCCCTCGAACGGCCCGGCTGTGATGTGGGTGACTGACACGTGATCGGTGAGGAAGACCACATCGGGCTGATTCGACGACGTCCGCCGCGTGAAGATCTCCACCTGCGCGCCCAGCGCCGCCAGCGCCCTGGACAGTTCCGTCACGTACACGTTGAGCCCGCCTGCGTCGCCCGTGCCGGGTTGGGACAACGGGGAGGTGTGCGCCGAGATCATCGCGATCCGCAGGCCCTCGCCTCGGGCCGCGGCTCCCCGCTGGGGCTCGCCTCCTGAACTCATCGCCACCTTCCCCAGCGGGACCTTCGACCCGGACAGAACGGACACTTCATCGCACAATTGTTGCTATGACGGACACTGCGCGCCGGGCTGCCAGCCGGCACTTCACCCTCGCATCGCTCCAGAACCTGCTGCAGGACGAGGACACCGCACTGCCCCCAGTCTCCCAGGAAGAGGCCGCGCAACTCGCCGACGACCACATCGTCTGCTGGTGCAACAACGTCACCGCTGGCGAGATCCGTGACGTGCTCCGCACCGGTCAGGCGCACGATCTGGCCGAGGTGCAGCGGTGCACCCGCGCCACGGGCGGTTGCGGCAAGTGCCTGCCCACCGTCACCGCTCTCGTGAACGTCGAGACCTCCGCCTGAGCCGGCACTCCGGGCTCCCGACGAGCCAGGACTCCACTCGCCGCGGTACCGCCCGCCCTTTGTACATCTCCCCTCCGCCGTCGCCGTCCTAGTAGCTACGCGTCAGGATGCAGTCATGGAAAAGCCGATGGGGGCCGACCTTCAGGTCGGCCCCCATCGGTGCAGTCCGGCATTCATGTCAACGCCAGAACCCCGTTCCGAGAAATCAGAGCGAAGCCTCAGTGTGCCGCGTTGTAGATCTCTTTGAGCTCTGCGGAGATGCGGCCACGAGAGCTGACCTCGTAACCGTTCTCCCGCAGCCACTCGCGCTCTGCACCCGTGGTCGTGGAACGTGGACGTCCCGAACCCGTACGACGGCTCACCGTGCCCCGGGTCGAACGGCCGACCTTGCGCGCGCTGCGAATCCACTCGGAGACGGAGTCGCGCAGCTTGGCGGCATTCTCCTCGTTAAGGTCGATCTCGTAGGATGTGCCATCCAGTGCGAACGTGACCGTGCTGGTGGCCGGGCCACCGGTGAGGTCATCCTCGAGGATAATCTGAACTTTCTGTGCCACAGTGATTCCCTTCCTCTGCGACGTGATAACTGTCGATTGCTGTGGGAACGACACTAACAGATTGAACCTGAGAATTCTCAGGGAAAGGGTGTGCCGGCGCCCAGAGATCTCCGGATTCCCCGCAGAGTCACCACATCCCACGTGACCGTCGAGATTATATGTGATCCGCATCATGTATGCCTTCGCGTCCGGGTCTCTCACGCTTGTCGCGGGCCGCCTCCTCGTCCAACTCCTTAAGATGCCGACGTTCATTCCGGTCTGCGCGCAACACGGAACGGACCACGACAAAGAAGATCAGCCCCACACCGACAGATGGAGCCAAGGTCGTCAACGCCGGACCCAGATCACTCATGTCGACTCCTCGAATCTGAAGTATATTATAGCTAGCCTCAGAGCAGAGGCTTGACTAGCGGAAACAGAATTGTCTCCCGAATGCCCAGTCCGGTCAGTGCCATCAGCAGGCGATCCAGGCCCATTCCCATGCCCCCGCTGGGTGGCATGGCATATTCCATGGCCGTGAGGAAGTCCTCATCGAGCACCATGGCCTCGTCGTCGCCAGCCGCCGCGGCACGTGCCTGCTCCTCGAAACGTTGACGTTGGATCACGGGATCGACCAACTCCGAGTAGGCCGTCGCGAGCTCGAAGCCCCGCACATACAGATCCCACTTCTCGACCACCCCCGGGATGCTCCGGTGATCTCGGGTCAGTGGAGACGTCTCAACGGGGAAGTCGCGCACGAAGGTCGGCGCGTAGAGCTCGTCCCCCACCCGATGCTCCCACAAGGCCTCCACGAGCTTGCCATGGGTCGCGCGCGCCGGGTCCACGGCGACTTCGAGCCTCGCAGCCAGCGCGGCGAGGGCGGCCACCGGGGTCTCCGGCGTGACGGGCTCTCCCAGGGACTCCGACAGTGAGTCATACATCGACAGATCCGCCCAGTCGCCGCCGATGTCGTACTGCTCCCCGTCGGCCAGAGTCACCACGGTGCCGCCGAACACGTCAGATGCGGCCCGCTGCACCAGATCCTGGGTCAGCGCGGCCATCGTGTTGTAGTCCCCGTACGCCTCGTAGGCCTCGAGCATCGCGAATTCCGGCGAGTGGGTCGAGTCAGCGCCCTCGTTGCGGAAGTTCCTATTGATCTCGAAGACCCGTTCCAGGCCACCCACCACGGCGCGCTTGAGGAACAGCTCGGGAGCAATCCGCAGGTAGAGCTCCAAATCAAAGGCGTTCATATGGGTGCGGAATGGCCGTGCTGCTGCACCCCCGTGGATGGTCTGGAGCATCGGCGTCTCCACCTCCATGAAATTCCGAGCCTGGAGATTCTCGCGCAAAGAGCGGACGACACCAGTACGATCACGTGCCGTCTGTCGTGCGGAGTCACGAGAGATCAGATCGACATAGCGCTGCCTCACCCTGGATTCTTCAGAAAGCTCCTTGTGGAGAATCGGAAGCGGACGCAAGGATTTGGAAGCGATCTGCCATGAATCAGCGAAAATCGACAATTCTCCACGCCGCGAAGAGATCACTCGGCCATGGGCGAAGAGATGATCGCCCAAGTCGACGTCGGCCTTGAAATCGGCCAGAGAGGATTCCCCGACCTCGGCCTGGCTCAGCATCACCTGCAGCCGGTTGCCCTCCCCGTCCTGGAGCGTGACAAAGCACAGCTTGCCGGTATTGCGCAGGAAGACCACGCGGCCCGCGATCCCGACCTCGTCCTGGGTCTCCTCGCCGGTCTCCAAACCCGAGTACTGGTCGCGTATCTCGGCGAGCGTGTGAGACCGGGGAACGGACACCGGATAGGCCTGGCCTCCGCGTGCCAGCAGCCGATCGCGCTTGTCACGCCGGACCTTCACCTGTTCGGGAAGGTCATCCGCGGTGGTCACGTCGTCGCTGGCCGGTCTGGAATCGGGGGAAGTCACCCGCTGATTCTACCGACCCAAGATTCGCGCCTTCGCAGCGGCGGACTCAGCGCGACACAGCCGGCAGCAGATCCAGCGCGAGGTCGAGGATCGGAGACGAATGGGTCAGCCCGCCCACGGAGAGATAGTCCACCCCGGTGGACGCCACTGCCGCCGCACGATCGAGGGTGAGGTTACCCGTGGCCTCCAGCTCCACCCGGCCAGTGATTCGCTCCCCCGCCCGTACTGCGGCCACGGTGGCGCCCAGCACCTCGTCCGGCATGTTGTCGAGCAACAGGAACCGAGCTCCGGCGGCCACCGCTTCCACCGCCTGGTCCGTCGTGTCCGCCTCGACCTGGATCAGCACGTCCGGGAAGCTCGCGCGCACCCGCGCAATGGCCTGTGAGATCGAGCCTGCCGCCACGACATGGTTGTCCTTGATCATGGCCACGTCGTACAGGCCCATCCGCTTGTTCGTCCCTCCCCCGCACCGGACGGCATACTTCTCCAACCACCGCAGCCCCGGAGTGGTCTTGCGGGTGTCGAGCACCTGCGCACCACTGCCCGCCAAAGCGTCCGCCCAACGCCGGGTCGCGGTGGCCACGCCCGAAGCCCGGGAGGCCAGGTTCAGCAACGACCGCTCCGCGATGAGCAGAGCCTGGATCGGCCCGGTCACCTCGGCCAGCACCTGCCCGGCACGTACCCGTTCGCCGTCGCGGGCTCGGAAGACGACCGAGACCGGCCCGAGGCCGAAACGCTGTGCTGCTTGCTCGACGGCTGGACGCACCACGACCAGTCCGGCGATCACTCCGGCCTCGCGCGCGACCACCGCCGCAGTGCCCACCTCGGCGGGACTGATCGTCGCCTGCGTGGTGACATCCCGGCCCACCATGGCCACCGGCGCACCAGAGGTCGGCGAGGCGCCCGCACCCAGATCCTCATCCAACGTCCGCTGGACCGTGCGCACGACCTCCGCCAGGTCTATCGGGTCGCCAGGCAGCCGCGGGTCCCGCATGCTGCTGTCGGCGATCATGCGTGGTGCCCGTCAGTCGAGGGCCGCAATGTCATGCCGAGTTCGCCGTCCGCTCCCAGCTGGAGCACCACATGACGCAGCCAGGCGTCGTCGGGCGCGGGAAAGTCGGTGCGGAAGTGTCCGCCACGGCTCTCTTCGCGCACCAGGGCCGCCAGTGCCAGAGCCGCGGCCACCTGGAAGACGTTGGACGTCTCCCACTCCGCGGCCTGGGGTGACGCCATGACGTCGGGACGCAGGTGGACGTCGGAGGGCACTCGCGCCAGGTCACCCAGCGCCTGGCGTAGTCCGTCCCGATCGCGGAGCACACCCGGCCCAGCAGACGCGATCCGCTGAACGCGGGAGCGCGCCGCACCTGAGACGAGTCCAGCCCGCGGCCCCCGGTCCACCGGTTCCCGCTGCGGCAACTCACCCGCCGCAATCCGAGAGACGACGTCGGCAGCGGCCCGGTAGGCGAAGACCAGGCCTTCCACCAGAGAGTTCGAGGCCAGCCGGTTGGCTCCATGGACGCCGGTGCACGCCACCTCCCCCACCGCGTACAGGCCCGCCAGGGTGGAACGCCCCTGAAGGTCAGTCACCACTCCGCCGGAATGATAGTGCTGGGCCGGGGCCACGGGAATCAGATCGGAGCCGAGGTGGAAACCGGCCTCGGCAAGGCGTTCCGTGATGGTCGGGAACCGCTGCCGGAGGAAGTCCTCACCGAGGTGGCGGGCGTCCAGCAGCACATGATCGGAGTGGGTGGCCGCCATCCGCTGGACGATCGCATGGGCCACCACGTCACGTGGCGCCAATTCGGCCTGCGGGTGGACCTCCGGCATGAAGCGCACCCCATGCGTGTCCAGCAGATAGGCGCCCTCACCCCGGACCGCCTCGGAGATCAGCGTCAACTGCCCTCGGGCCCCCGAACCCAGCCAGAGCACGGTGGGATGGAACTGCACGAACTCCAGATCGGCGATCTGAGCACCAGCACGCATCGCGGCCGCGATCCCATCGCCCGTGGCCTGGGGCGGGTTGGTCGACGACGCGAAGACCTGTCCGATCCCGCCCGTGGCCAGCACGACCGCACGGCCGAGGACCGCACCGACCCCATCGCGACTGCCTTCGCCGAGCACGTGTAGCGTGACTCCGCAGACGGTGCCATCATCCGCGGTGAGCAAGTCGATCACCATGGCATGTTCGATCACCTCGATGCCTGGATCGTCCCTCACCGCCTCGATCTGGGCCACCAGTGCCCGGGAGATCTCCGCTCCGGTGGCGTCGCCCCCGGCGTGGGCGATCCGCGACACATGGTGACCGCCCTCCAACGTCAGGGAGACAGCCCCCGTCGTGTCCCGGTCGAAGTGCGCCCCCCGGGCGATCAGCTGCCGCACCCGTTCGGGTCCCTCTGTCACCAGCACCTCGACGGCCGCCTCGTCACACAGGCCGCCGCCTGCCACCAGGGTGTCAGCCAAGTGCGCGGCCGGGGAGTCCCCCGGATCGAGCGCAGCAGCGATCCCTCCCTGCGCCCACACCGTCGAGCCGGAGGACAACACCGTCTTGGTCACCAGCAGAACCCGATCGACCTTGCTCCGCAGTTCCAATGCCGCCGTGAGGCCCGCGATTCCCGAGCCGATGACCACAGCGTCGACCTCGAGGGTCCATCCGGGCTCCGGCGCCGCCAGCCGACGTGACAGCCGCACCACGGGCACATCCGCCGTGACGGCGGGTGAGGCGGCCAGGCTCATGCCGGTGAGCCGAATCTGCGTGCGACATCGAGCGGAAGCCCGCTGGACACCAGACCATGTCCTGTCGGAGCGTCGCCGGCTTCATCGCCCTCGGCCACCAGGCGATTCCGGGCGTCCACGAACACCACCCGAGGTCGGTAGGTCCGCGCCTCGGCATCGTCCAACTGACCATAGGCGATGACGATGACGACATCGCCCGGGTGCACCAACTGTGCAGCCGCCCCATTGATGCGCACGTCGCCACCACCGGGGGGCCCTGCGATGACGTAGGTGGTCAAGCGAGCGCCATTGGTCACATCCACGACATCGACCTGCTGCCCGGGCAGCAGATCAGCGGCCCGCAGCAGGTCGACGTCGATGGTGATGGACCCGACATAGTCGAGGTCGGCCTGCGTGACAGTCGCGCGATGGATCTTCGAGATCATCATCGGTCGTTGCATAGGGACTATTTTGCCCCTTCTGACAGCACGGCGAGCGCCGTGCTGTCCGGGCGACCCACGGCCTCGGTCCCCGGCCCTCGCAGCACCACTCCCGCGTTGTCGATCAGCCGGGTGCGGCCCACGCGGGCTGCGACCAGCAGCAAGGCAGGTCCTCTCTGATCCGCCTCCCACGGGGCCAGCGTCGCGGGATCCACCAGCGCCGCGTAGTCGGGAACCACCTCGCGCTCCTGCGCCAGGAGCGCCCGGGCGGCGGCCAGCACCTCTGCTCCGCCGGCCCCAGCCGCCGCCTCTGCTCCCGCGGCCACCAGTGCCCGGGATAGCACCAGCGCATGCGTCCGTTCCTCTGAGGAGAGGTGGGCGTTGCGTGAGGACAACGCGAGGCCGTCCGAGTCACGCACCGTCGGCACCCCGACGATCTCCACCGGAACGTCGAGGTCCTGCACCATCCGCCGCACCAGCACCAACTGCTGGGCGTCCTTCTCCCCGAAGACGGCCCAGGTGGGCCGGATCATGTGGAGGAGCTTGAGGACGACGGTGAGCATCCCGTCGAAGTGGCCGGGACGGACCGCACCCTCCAGGACTCGCCCCAACGCTCCAGCACTGACCTGGACCCTAGGAGTCCCGCCCGGGTAGACCTCAGCAGCCTCCGGTGCGAAGACCACATCCGCACCGGCCGCGGACAGCATCGTGACGTCCGCATCCAGCCGTCGCGGATACCTGTCCAGGTCTTCACCCGGGCCGAATTGGAGCGGATTGACGAAGACCGTCACCACAACCTGGTCGGCTAGCTCACGGGCGCGTTGCACGAGCGCGAGATGGCCCTCATGCAACGCCCCCATCGTCATCACCACGGCACGGGAACGGCCCGCCGTCTGTGAGAGGACCGTGGTGAGGTCCGGGACGGTGGCGACCACCACCGTCCCGGCTGACTCCTGCTCGATCACGTCGGATTCCTTCCATCACTGTCCGCCAGGACATCCATGAGCCCTCCGGCGGCACGTTCACTCAGACGTCCTGACTGCAGCGAGCGCACTGTCGCCGCGCGCGCCAGCACCCGATAGGACTCCAGGATGTCAGGGGCCGCCAGGTCGATCGCGGCGCCGGCGACCGCAGACAGATGATCGGCGACCGTGCCGGCGTCGCCCCGGCTCACAGGACCGGTCAGCACCGACAGGGGACTGCCGTCGCCCTCGGCCGCCCGCAACGCCCCGTCCATCGTGGCCGAGAGCAGATGGCTCAGCATCGCTCCCGGGTCGGTCATGCCCGCCGCGCGCAACAGCTCACAGGCCTGGGCGATCAGCACCACCAAGTGGTTGGAACCATGGGTCAGCGCAGCGTGATACAG
>JAATES010000237.1 GCA_015655615.1 Actinomycetales bacterium | reverse complement strand
GCCGAGCGCCTTGCCGTGAACGAGTCGCGACTGAGCTGGGTTCCCAATCCGGGCACCGACATCCCCCTCGGCCTCAACGCCGCGATTGGCGCGAGCCACTTCCCCACCGTGGTGCGAGTCGATGCCCACACCGAGCTGCCCGCGGACTACACCGCTGTCGCTCTGGAGTCGCTGGCCGCGACCGGAGCGGCCAATGTGGGCGGCCGGATGCGCGCTGCGGGCCGTCAGCCCTTTCAGGAGGCGGTGGCCCGCGCCTACAACAGCCGGTTCGGGCTGGGCGGACAGAGCTATCACATCGGAGGCGAGCCCGGCCCGGTCGATTCCGCCTATCTGGGGGTCTTCCGCCGCTCAGCCCTTGACGAGGTCGGCGGCTACGACGAAGGGGTGCGCCGCGGCGAGGACTGGGAGCTCAATCTGCGGCTGCGCGATGCCGGGTTCGTGGTCTGGTTCGATCCGCGCCTAGAGGTCGTCTACCGTCCCCGCGGCACCTGGCGGGCGGTCGCCAGGCAGTTCTACGCCTCAGGGTCCTGGCGAGGCGATCTCGTGCGCAGACATGGCGTGCGCAACGGGCTGCGATACTTCGCTCCGGCGATGGTGGTGGCCGCAGTCGTGGCGGCGTCCGTCCTCGGCGTCCTGACTGCGGCCGGCGTGGTGGCTGGGTGGTGGACGGTACTGACCTGGGCAGCGTGGGCAGCAGTGGGCAGCTATGCGCTCGGTGTCCTGGTCGTCGTCCTGGGGCCCGACGGCGGGGCCGGCTGGCGGGACCGACTCACGTCACTGGCGGTCTTTCCCACCGTGCACCTCACCTGGGGAGCGGGCTTCCTCCGCGGAGTGATGCGCGGTGCCGGTGACACCGTCGACCGGTCCCGGGTGTCCGCCGGGGCACGGGACTGAGGCTCGCGGGCCATGCCCGCGAGGCTGTCTGGCGGGCCATGCCCGCAGAGCTGACCGGTGCAGGCGGGTCAGTGCCGCAGATCCGGTTCCAGGTAGATGACCGTGGTGACCGAGACCGCGGCACGGACTCGCGCCTCTGCCGCGTCGATGGCATCCGCGACCTCGCTGGCCAGCTCCGTGGCCTCGACCTCGATCTTGGCGGCCACGAGGACCTCCTCCGGTCCCAGGTGCATGGTCCGCAGATGGATCACCGAGGCCACACCGGGACCCACCAGCGCCTCCCGGATGCGCCGCACGTCCTCGGGCGTGGCGGATTCGCCGAGCAGCAACGACTTCATCTCGGTGGCGAGCACTCCGGCGATGACCACCAGCAGCACGCCGATGCAGGCCGTCCCGGCCGCATCCCAGCGGCCATTGCCGGTGACCAGGGTCAGGCTGACGCCCAGCAAGGCAAAGACCAGTCCGACCAGTGCCCCGGCATCCTCGAGCAGCACGACGGGCAGCTCCGGAGACTTCGTGGTCCTCACGAACCGCGCCCAGGATTGCGTACCCCGCTGCGGCGCAGCCTCCCTCGTTGCCGTACGGAAGGACAGTCCCTCCATGACGATGGCCGCCACCAGGACCACCACGGGGACCCACTTCCACGATTCGATCGGATGCGGGTCCGCCCACTTGTGAGAGGCCTCGTAGAGGGCGAACAGGCCACCGAGGGAGAACAGGACGATGGAGACCACGAAGGCGTACAGATAGCGGGCACGGCCGTAGCCGAAGGGGTGCTGCTCGTCCGCCTCGCGGGAGGCGCGACGGCCGCCGACCAGCAGAAGCACCTGGTTGCCGGAGTCCGCCAGCGAGTGGACGGACTCCGCCAGCATCGAGGACGAGTGGGTGAGCAGATAGGCCACGAACTTGGTGATCGCGATCCCCAGGTTGGCCGCCAATGCCGCCAGAATCGCCTTGTTGCCTCCGTGCGCGGACATATGACCTCTTGCGGTGAGTGCGACGGCGCTGACACGCCCTGCTTCAGCAGCCGAGCCTACCTGCACTCGCGTGCTACGGCAGTTCCCGCACCGCCGCGACCGCCGTCACCACGACCGGATGACTGTCCGTGGTCTGCAGGACCAGCTGGCCCGAGGTGACCGCAGAGAGCGGGACCGTCACATACCCGGAGGCGTCAGGTGCGGCCGTGGACACCGCGACCGTCGCAAGGACCTTTGAACCCGACTTGACCTGCAGATTGCCCTGGCCGGCCCCGGTCGTCACCCTCAGTCGCAGACTCGCGGTCCGCGTGGCGCTGGGGAGGGTCAGGGTCGCACCCGCTGACGCCGCCCGGAGCTGCGCCACTGCACCCGAGGACGGAGTCGCCAGCCAGCCAGACGAACGCGTGAGCGTTCCCAGATTCAGCCCTCCCACCAGGGTGACCGCCGTTGCGGCCCGGCTCACAGCCTTGCCCTTGACCGCGAGGACGGCGATCTGCCACGAGGCACCCGGCGGGACGATGACGGTGGACGTCGTCGAGGACGTCGTGCCCACCATCGCCCATCCACCATAGGTGGCGGCTGTCGCGGTGGCCTTGCGCGCGTACACGGCATAGCTGGTCGCCTGGGCTGAGGCGGTCCAGGTCACGGTGTGCGCCCCGCTCGTGATCGTCTGAGCGGTCGTCGGGCTCGTGATCACCGGTGCGCTCGCACCCGTCGCTCGGACCACGGGATCCGCAGCCGCAGGCCGGCCGAATCCGATGCCGCTGATCGCCACGGCACGCGAGCTCCGCGTCGTCACCCGGAGCGTCCCAGACCTCACCTTGTCGAACTTCACCGTCACCACGGCATCCGGATCGGACGTCGCCTGAGCCAGATCCACGGTCGTGGACCAGCCGCCCATCGTGACGGTGACGGAGCCCGCACTCGGGCCTCTGACCACCCGCAACGAGACGCTCTTGGCGGACTTGACCTTCTTCACCGACAGGGTGCGTCCCTTGCGGGTCGCCCGCAGGGCCGTATCGGACCAGTAGGCCTTCTTCTTGACCGTCTTCCATCCCTTGGTCGACTTCACGACCGACTTCTTCGAGACCGGCCGCGCCGACGTCGTCAGGATGGTCATCGGACCGCGCCGGCCACGGGCATCCACGGCTCGCACTGCGATCACGCGGGTCGCCCCGCGAGAGATGGTCACCTTCGCGGATGTTCCGGAGACCGTCTTGTACAGGTTCCAGGTCACGCTCGACGGTGCACCGGACCGGAAGGAGCTGCTCGACTGGACGAGGATCTGATAGGACTGCGCACCGGTCACCGCCTTCCACCGATAGGTCGAAGAGCGGTTCCACTGCACGGGCGTCTGCTTGGCGCTCGCCTTGACGATCGTGGGAGCAGCAAGCGGCTCCACCGCCGTGCCGGAGGCGACGGTCGCCTGGAGCAGTCGCTGCGCGACATCCGCACGGATGTCAGGGAGGTCGGCGTAGAGGTACTTGCCCGGGCACGCCGTGTAGTTCGTGTCACGATGCCCCTGAATGACGTTGACGCGCACCGACTGTCCATTCTTGGCGCGGGTCCCGCTCTTGGAACTGCTGCCGGTGACCAGGGTCGCCTTTCCGAGTGGGTCCAGGCCACTCTGGTAGGCCTTCCATGCCAGGACCTGCGTGATGCCCTCGACCAGGGCGGCGCTGGGCTTGACCGAGTCATAGTCTCCCAGCGCGCTGACCCCGATGGTGTACGAGTTGTAGCCACCTGCCTGCGCGCCGATGGGATTGTCGACGGTCGCCGCACGGCGCCCCTGGTAGATCGTGCCGAACTTGTCGACCAGGAACTGATACCCGACGTCCGACCACCGCAACGACTTGGTGTGGTAGGCGTAGATCCCTCGGACCAGCTTGGGAGCCTGTGCCCTGGTATACGAGGTGGTTCCTGCCGTGTGATGGACATACAGTGCCGAGACCTTGCGCAGGTAGGTGTTCCAGGAGCTCCCGAGTGACTCGTCGGCGCCCCATTGCGCTCGTGTGACCACGGCAGGCTGCAAGACGTCCTTGGCGGTGGCCGCGCTCGCGGCACTGGCCGCGATGACCTGCTGCCCGCCATCTGCCGTGGAGTCTCCCGGGTCCACGAGCTCGATCTGCGGATGGCCGGGGAGGACGCCGTCCGCTGTCACAATGCGTGCCTGCACGCCGTCCGCACCGGTGGTCGTCAGTGGCTCCGTACCGGCACGGACCGTCTGCCCGTCCTCGCCATCGGGTCCCTCGGCCAGCTCCAGATCAGTCCAGCCCGACCACGCTCCCCGTTCGCGCAGCCGCACCGAGACGGTGGTGACGGTGGTGGCGGAGTCCTGGTCCCACGTGACCCCGGCCAGCATGAAGGACGAGGTCGCAGTCTCCTGGGTCAGCGCAGCCAATCCGGGCGTGACACCCTGCGCGGCGTCTCGCACGCCGGAATCCAGACCCGGCACCGGGACGGTGGTCACCGTGGTGGCGACGGGGTGAGCCGTCTGGACCGGGGCGGTGAACACCGGCAGGGCGAGGCCCGCACCCGCGAGGACGAGCACTGTCAGCAGCGAGAGGAAGTGGCGCATAGCCAGATAGTAACTGCTGTCACACCAGTCACAAGGACCTCAGGTGTCACTTCGTGGAGTGGCTGTCTCTTTCGCGACGTCGTAGGCCTCGCTCGCCAGCAGCACCGGGATCCCGTCCATCACGGGAAAGGCGCGGTCCCCGGATGGCTCGGCCACCAGGGCGGCCGCGGAGTCGTTGGACTCGATGACGAGCCGCTCTCCTGACTCCGGACTACGGAAAGCCTCGGCCAACCACACGGGAATCTCGCTCATAGCCTCTTCCATGCTCGGCGGTCCGCCGCTGTCACCTCGGTGAGCACCGCGTCCCGGTTCGCCACCGAGCCATCCGCCCGGTACCACGTATTCGCCTCGCATTCCTGACACGAGACGAAGTCCATCTGTTCACCCGACGGCAAGGGCAACGGCACCTGAGTGACCTCGACGCTCCCGCACGATCCGCACGGCCGTCGCACCGTCACCACCCGGGGCGCAGTCATACCCCTTCGCCCCGCAACATGCGCAAGTGGCCTCGCCGGGACATCTCGGAGACCTGGAGCGGCTCCGCCACCGACTTGTGCCGGGGCTGGGGCACCTCGCGCACCGCCTCGACCATCATCGTCAGGTCATCCTCCCGGGAGCCCCGGACCACCGCCTCCGGCTCGCCGGACGGCTGCGGCTCCACGACGAGCCGCACCACCTCCCAGCCGCGCGGGGCGGTCAGACCGTTGGCATGCTGCTCGCAGAGGTCATAACTGTGCGGCTCCGCCACCACGGCCAACGGGCCCAGCACCACGGTCGAGTCGGCATACACATAGGTGAGTGTGGACACCGCCGCCTGGCGACAGGCAGCACGCGTGCATTGGCGAGAGACGATCACATCCCTGAAGGTACCCCTGAAGCCGTCCCGGGGAAGAGCCACACGCCGCATATCGCGCATTCATCCCTACGATGGGGTGATGGACGCCGTTCCGGCACTACGCCGACGTGACCGCCGCGGACGCGGACCTCGCGGACCGCTTCTGCCTGCTCACCTGCCGGCGGCGCGCACGCGTGCAGAGCAGTTCGACGACATCGTGCTCGAGGTCGTCGCCCCCATCGAACAACGCTGGTCAGCTGAGCTCCAGGGCACCGAGTTCGCAGTGGAGGACGTGCCGCCGTCTGAGCCGGCACCGTGGGAGACCTCGGGAGTGCCACTGAGCCGGTCGTTCCCCGCCGAGGCCGGGCAGCCCGCCCGCATCGTGCTCTACCGCAGGCCCATCGAGGGGCGAGCCGCGGACATCGCGGACGTGCGAGAGATCACCCGGGACGTCCTCGTCGAGCAGGTCGCCCACCTGCTCGGCAAATCCCCCGACGACGTCGATCCGACCCACCGCGACCGCTGATTCGCTCAGTCGAAGGAGTCGGCCGCTTTGACCATGATCGACGTCGCCGACGAGGTCGCCGCCCGGGGCGTCAGGACTCCGACGCTCCCGGCGACGCTGGACGCCGTGGTCAGCACCGTCCAGGCCAGACGGCTGTCATCGGTGGCGGCCGAGCCCTCACTCGTCACCGAGATGGCCGCCACCTCCTTGCCGGGGGCGAGCGCCGAGAGGACCACCGTCGCCGTACCCGCGCGTGGCAGAGCGATGGGCTGACGCCCGACCACTGACCCCGCCGAGTCGTACGCGAGGATCGTGCCGCGGTTGACGGCGGGTGAGGCCGTAGCCGCATCAGCGCTCCCCGTGCCATAGCTCACCGGCACGTCGGCGAGCGCAGCCAAGCCCGCTGCGCTGTCGAGGTCCGGCACGGAGCCGATGACCACGGTGCCGGCGACCCCGTGAGGAATCGCCACGGTGCCCGAGGCACTCGCGGTGGGCAGGGCATCGGACGGCAACCAGGCGAAGTCAGCGCTGGTCCCGAGGCTGACTTCCAGATTCCCCTCCTGTGAGGTGACCTCGGCACCGGACCGCACCACTCGGGCACCCGCCACCACCGGCTGATCCGCGGTCACGACGATCGTGTAATCCCCTGCGGGGACCCCGGCCAGTGACACATCGGTGACCTGTCCGGACGTCAAGGCCACGGACGAGGCTCCTCGCAGGATGACCTGACCGTCAGCACCGAGGACTCGCACCTGCGCCGTCGTGGACGCGTCCGGGGCAAGCAGCCGGAGCAGCCCCGCGTCCGCGTCTCCCACCTCCGAGGCGGCCAGGGAGACTCCCGCAATGACCTGCGACCGTGCCGGTTCCGCCCCCGCCAAGGCCCGGTCCACGCCCCTGGGCACCAGCCCGTCCAGGCGTGACTGCGTCAGCGACGCCGCGATGTCACCCCCGGAGGCGCTGACATGGACCACCAGGCGGCGTTCCCCCGCCGCGACCGCACCCAGGACCACTGAGGCCGACTTCCCCGCAGCCACGACCTGCGTCGCCGAGTTCCCCGCGTCGATGGCGCCTGTCGCACCCCACACCTCGAGGTCGACGGTCACCGTGGTCAGTCCGGGGTTGTCCAGCACCACGGAGGTCGTCGATCCGACGGCGGTGTCACCCGCCACGAGCCACTGGTCGGTGGCGGGCTCGAGGCACGTCCCCGAGACGAGGCCCCGCTGATCGCCGTCTGGGGCGAGATAGCTCACCGCGCCCGACGGGGCCGCAGCCGCGTCTCCCGGCTGCGGGTCGGAGACCTGCGCGAGGACGCTCAACGGTGCGGTGAGGTCTAAGACCGTGCCCGCTGCCAGCACCGAGATGGGCTCACGTCCCTGAAGGGTCGCCACGGAGCCTGTCTGGTCGCCTGTGCCCTGCCGCGCACCCAGTGGGATCACGGTGTCCTGTGCCTCCGCGCGTTCCTCCGCGAGCGCGAAGGAACCCGTCACCCCCGTGGCCTGTGAGCTCAGCGGACCCGGGCAGGACAACGTGACGTCCGCCGGAGGGACCTGGACCTGCTCGCCGCTCAGCGCGGTGGTGAGCCCCTCCGCCAGTCCTAGTCCCGCAGGCAGCGGCACGAGGGTGGCAGCCGCCACCAGTGCGAGCAGGGCGGCCGTCGCGAGGGATTCCCTGAGTCGAATGCGCGCGCCGGTCATCGCGGTCCCCCCTGCCGCCGCAACGGCAACGCGAGCAGTGAGAACACCAGCAGGACACCCGCCTGCAGCGCGAGCCACGGCATCCGGCTGGCGCGGGCATACGTGACCTGGACCGGACCCTCATGCGACCCCAGATCGAACCCGAGGAGGCCATCTGGCCGATCCACCTGCGCCAGCTCCGCACCGCCCACGGTGGCGCGCCAACCCGGTGCCGCACGCTCCGCCACCACCAGGTAGCGAGAGGAGCCCGCCTGCCCGGAGGCGGTGATGACGTCATCCACTGTCTCGTGAGCGGCAGCGAGCAACTGAAGGGTCTCGCCGGACTCGTCGGGCTGAGAGGTCACCGCGGCCCAGGAG
>JAATES010000334.1 GCA_015655615.1 Actinomycetales bacterium | reverse complement strand
TGGTGCTCGACCAGTCCGGCTTTGTCGTCGAGGTCGGCGACCTCTGACCCGGCGTGCCGACCCGGTGGTGCGGAGCAGCCTCGCTGTGCCCTGACTGGAGTTTGCCTTGGTAGGATGGATCCACAGCCGACATGTGTCCCTTCCCGTGGCGTGCTCCCCCGAGCATGGTCGTGGAGGAGGCCCGCTAGCTCCTCGCCCGCCCCCGACAGGACGGAGAGAACGTGCTGATCCTGGTCACGGCTCACCTGATTCTGGCGCTCTGCGCGCCCGTTCTGGTGCGCGCCTGGGGACGCCGGGGATTCCTGCTCCTCGCCCTCGCTCCGGCAGCAGTGGCGGGTTATGCCGTGTCCTTGTCCGGGCAGATCGCTCAGGGCCGGATCCCTGAGCAGCGGGTGACATGGTTGCCGGAGTTGCACCTCGCCGTGGACTTCCGCATCGACACGCTGTCGTGGCTGATGCTGCTGATCGTGGGCGCGGTGGGCGCGGTGGTCCTGGTGTACTGCTCCGGATACTTCTCCGTCAGCGCGGCCGGGCTGGGACGCTTCGGCGGCGTCTTCGTGGGTTTCGCCGGTGCCATGGCCGGGCTGGTCACCGCAGACAACACGATGCTGCTCTTCGTCTTCTGGGAGCTCACCACGGTGTTCTCCTATCTGCTGATCGGACACTATGCCGATCGCAAAGCCAGTCGCCGGGCCGCCATGCAGGCCATCATGATCACCACTGCCGGCGGCCTGACGATGCTGACCGGATTGATCGTTCTGGGTGAGGCCGGCGGAGGCAGCTATCGGCTGTCGGAGCTGATCGCCGACCCGCCCCGGGGGACTGCGGTGACGGCAGGCGTCATCTGTGTGCTCGTCGGAGTGGTGACGAAGTCGGCGCTCTTCCCCTTCCACTTCTGGCTTCCCTCCGCGATGGCGGCTCCCACGCCGGTGAGCGCCTATCTGCATGCCGCAGCCATGGTCAAGGCCGGGGTCTACCTGGTGGCGCGGTTCGCGCCCGGATTCTCCACCCTGCCCGTCTGGACGGTGCTGATCCTGGTGATCGGTGTGAGCACCTTCCTGCTGGGCGGATACCGCGCCTTGCGGCAATTCGACCTCAAGCTCGTGCTCGCCTATGGCACGGTCAGCCAGCTCGGGCTACTGGTACTGCTTCTGGGGCTGGGGACGCGGTCGGCGGCCCTCGCAGGGCTGGCGATGCTGGCGGCGCACGCGATGTTCAAGGCGACGCTGTTCCTGACCACGGGCGCGGTCGACGTGATCGCGGGGACGCGTGATCTCAGGAAGCTCAGTGGCGTCGGACGACGAGCTCCCGTGCTGGCCGTGGCGGCGGCCCTGGCGACCGCCTCGATGATCGGGCTTCCTCCTCTGGCCGGCTATGTGGCCAAAGAGGCCTCCCTGGACGCGCTGATCCACGCGGGAGCCGGTACGGGGCCCGCCTGGCTCGGCCCGGCCCTCGTGATCGTCCTGGTGGCAGGCTCTGCCATGACCGCCGGCTACGGCCTGCGATTCTGGTGGGGGGCCTTCGCCACCAAGCCGGTCGCCGCCTCGGATGCGTGCATCGATCCGCGGGCCGTGCGGCGCCCCAACCGCTTTCTGACCTGGCCGCCGCTGCTGCTGGCGGTTGCCGGGCTCGCGGTGGGACTCGTCCCGTCGGTGAGCGATGGATCGCTGGCCGGCTACGCCGATGCCTACCCGCGCGGATCTGCCGGGCATCTCACGTTGTGGTCGGGCTTCGGCCCGGCGCTCGCGGCCACGATCACGGCCCTGGCGGCAGGAGCGATCCTCTTCGTCTGTCGCGGCCGGGTCGAGGAATGGCAGCGCCGCATGTCTGTACCGTTCGAGGCGGATCACCTGTACAGGAAATTCATGCGAAGACTCGACGATGCCGCGGCCGACGTCACCGGCATCACCCAGCGCGGATCGCTGCCGTTCTATCTCTCGGTGATCCTCGTGGTGCTGGTGGTCGGGCCCGGTGCCGCCCTGCTCACGGCTGCTCCCCCCGGTCGGGTCCGGCTGTGGGACACCCCGGCCCAGGTCGTGCCGATGGTCATCATCGTCGCAGTGTGCATTCTGGTGGCGCGGTCCCGCCGCCGCCTCAAGGCGGTGCTGCTTGCGGGGTTCGCGGGG
>JAATES010000382.1 GCA_015655615.1 Actinomycetales bacterium | reverse complement strand
GGAGGGCCCCAGAAGAGACCGTGACGATGACCGGCTTCACCTCTCCCGGCGTCAGGGTGACGTTCGATGCGCCGTAATCCGTGGTCACAGTCGCGGTGCTCCCAGCTGCCCACAGTGTCCCGCCAGCCACCTTGGTGATCGACGGCGGAGCCACCGACAGGCTCACGGAGGGGCTCGAGTTGCGAATCTGGATGGTGACCGTCCGGGTCTCATTGGGGACCAGGTTCTGGAACGTGCTCGCGGGAACGATGGCCACCGCGGCACCTTCCGTGTCGGCGGACACCCAGGTCGTGCCGTTCAGGCTTGCCTCAAGCTCGATCGAGGCGGCCGAAGCGGTTCCCGAGAACCATGCCTGGTCCGTCCAAGCGGCGGAGGTCGCCGCGGCACCGATGCCGAGCAACGCGACACCAGCCAACGCGAACTTCACGACAGTGCGACGCTTGGCCTTCTTTCCCTGGCTTGCCTCGCTGATGTGATGTGCCATGTCGGTGCCCTTCCCATGCCTTCTACGCTGCCCCTTCCGGGCAGCGGACAGGCTTCGCGAGGCTCTCGTGACCAGCATCGACCTGTCGTGGTTTCGGGAACCAGTGCAACGCATAGTTGATCCGTCCACAACAATCCTTAGGTGCTAACACCCTCGAATCAGGACTAGCAGTGCGTAGCAATACTCCTAAAACGGGCACTAACTATGACGGCGCTCAAGCCGCCCGCCTGGGCCGACTCAAGCGGTCGAGCCCCTCACGTCACTCGCTCTCCACCGGCAGTGTGAGAAACATCTCGACGGCAACTCCCCCGCCCTCCTGCTCCACCAGGGCCAGACGTCCGTTCGCGAGTTCCAGCCGGCGCCGCAGACGATCAAGCCCCGAGCCCGTACGCAAGCCACCGGCAAGGCCGTCACCGTCGTTGCGCACGATCAGCTGCAGAGCCCGGTCAGACTGCGAGCCTTGACCGGAACTCACGCTGATCGAGATATCGATGCCCCGGGCCATCCCATGTTTCAGCGCATTGGTGACCGCCTCCTGTGCGAACCGCACAGCGATGAGTCGCTGATTCTGAGTGAACCGGGGATGCTCCGGGTCGTCCCAGATCCTGGCCTGCTCATCGACGTCGAGCGAGTACCGGATATGGCTGGGCAGCCGGCCCAACAGGATGCGCACCGCCCCCACAAGCCCGACGTCCAGCCCATCGGGTGACAGGAGCCTGCTGGTGGCTCGCACGCTGTCCTCTCGGGTCGCGACAAGTTCCCTCTTGAGGCTCTCCAGACCAGGCAGCAATGCTGTGTAGTCTGCCTTCGCGCCGACCTCGTTGACCAGGTGATCGACCCACGCTTCCAACAACACGAACCGTTGCTGCAGGTTACCGTGCAGTCCCTCCGACACGACCTGGTGCACGCGGACTTCCTCCGCACGCAACGCGTCGATCGCATGGGCAGTGCGCTCGTGAGCTCGTGCGGCACTGAGATACGTCTCCCGGAGTCGGCGAACGTAGGACACCCATGAATAAGCGAGTAGGCAGCACATCGCGCCTGCAAGCAGACCCGCTGCCAGCTCGATCACCACTACTTCCGCCGTCATGTCGCGATAGACTTTCAAAACGCGCTGGAGTGCGGCCCGAGCAACCGATGAGCCGACAGCGACCAGCAGGCAGACCAGCAGTCCTTCTCCACGCTGCCGCTTGCGGGTCCCGTTGGCCAGTCCGAGAGCAAGAGCTCCCGCCCACACCGGGATGAGGGAAGCAATCATTCGAGACAGCAGTGATCCCTGCAGATTCGCGCTGGTCGTCGTCTGATCAACCAGGAAGTACGACTGCGTGAGCGAGACTAGGAACAGCGTCGTTCCGCACAGCCCAGCGACCAGGATGAGTGACGCCACATCACGGTGACGGTCTGACAAGACCCACTGAGTTCGCATCGTGACTCCGAGGTTCAACTGGAAGGGCATGCCGGGTGCCAAGGATCTCACTAGCGGAGGCTCGAATCGGCCCCGTCGTCTCTCCGTCTGGTTGATAATACTCAGAAGTGGAAGGCCGCCCATCTGGCAGGAGCCAGGTCCTCAGGAGAGAGAGTCCTCTTCATGTCGAACACTGCGTCATCCCACTCCACCACGCCGATACGGATAGCGCTGGTGGAAGACCAACCACTGTTCCGCGAGATGCTGCAGACCACCTTCCATGCCGTGCCGAGTATTCAGGTCGTGATGGCCGTGGGCACCGTCTCTGAGGCGAGGGCACGAATCACCCCGGGCTCCGTGGATGTTGCCGTTCTGGATATCGAGTTGCCAGACGGCAATGGCATCGCCCTGGGCGTGTCCTTGCGGCGCCGCGACCCGCGGCTCGCCATCCTGTTGCTCTCGGCACACAACGCCATGGACCTCCTCCTCGACCTCCCGGACGACGTCAAGTCGCGCTGGTCGTATCTGTCGAAGAGCTCGACGACGTCCACCCAGACGATGCTGACCACGATCAGCAAGACTGCCGCGGGTCAGACGGTACTCGATCCGATGCTCTTGAAGAATGCCGCGCCGCGCGCCGGCACCGCGGCCGCAGCCCTGACCGCGCGGCAGTTCGACGTGCTGCGGCTCATCGCGGAGGGGTTGTCCAACAGCGGCATCGGGCAGCGCCTGGGCATCGCCGAGAAGTCGGTTCAGAACCACATCAACGCCATCTACAGCACGCTG
>JAATES010000298.1 GCA_015655615.1 Actinomycetales bacterium | reverse complement strand
CTGGTGCGGTCGCTGCACTTCCCGCGGGCGGTGATCCCGCTCTCGTCGACGCTGTCCGAGCTGGCCACGCTGCTGCCGGAACTCTTCGTGATGCTGGTCTTCGTCCACCTCAGCGGACTGATCGATGGTATGGCGCCCGTCGCGTTCACCTGGCGGATCGTGCTCCTGGCCCCGGCGGTGGTGCTCCTCTACACCTTCAGCGCCGGAGTGGGCCTCATGCTCGCGCGTGCGGTGGCCTTCGTCCCGGACATCACCAACATCATCGGCTTCGTGCTGCGCTTCGTGATGTATGGCTCCGGGGTGCTGTTCCCGGTGTCGCACTACGTGCACAATCCGCACATCGGTCTGCTCCTGGATTATCAGCCGGTGGCGGTCTATCTGAATCTGGCACGTCAGGCCGTGCTGGATGAGCCGCTGATTCCGCTTGACCCCCAACTGTGGGTCTGGGGGCTCGGGTGGGCCATCCTGTCCTTCGGGCTGGGATTCTTGATCTTCTGGCGTGCTGAGGCGAGGTACGGACGTGAGTGAAGAGGTTGATTTCGAGATCGACTCCGATGATCTGCTGTTCAGGCAGATCAACCGGGAGATCGGGGACCCCTCGGTCATCGTCGAGGACCTGCATGTCACCTACCATGTGATCGGCTCGACCGGGAAGCGGGTGAAGCCGCAGGCCGGCGACACCAGGCTGAAACGACTGCTGCGCAGGGGGGCGAAGCACTCGGGTGCCGGCGTGGCCGAGGTCAAGGCCATCCGGGGGGTCTCCTTCATGGTGCGCCATGGCGAGTCGGTCGGGATCCTGGGATCCAACGGGTCGGGGAAGTCGACGATGCTGCGAGCGCTGGCGGGGCTGCTGCCCGCGGAGCGAGGGTCGGTGTACGTCTCGGGAAAGCCCTCCCTGCTGGGCGTCAACGCCGCTCTGATGAAGGACATGACGGGCGAGCGCAACATCATGATCGGCGGACTGGCGCTGGGATTGACGGTCGACGAGGTCCATGAGCGATTCGATGACATCGTGGCCTTCGCCGAGATCGGCGACTTCGTCTACCTGCCGATGAAGACGTACTCCTCGGGCATGGCGGCCCGGCTGCGCTTCGCGATCTCCACCGCCGTCACCCCGGAGATCTTGATGATCGACGAGGCGCTGGCCACCGGAGATGCGGCATTCCGGCAGAAGAGCCAGATCAGGATCAACGAGATCCGGGAGCAGGCCGGCACGATCTTCCTGGTCAGCCACTCGCTGGCCACGGTGCGGGCCATGTGCTCGCGGGCGATCTGGCTCGACAAGGGCAAGGTACGGATGGACGGCCCGGTCGATGAGGTGGCGGATGCCTACCGGGAGTTCTCCCGCCGCACGGTGAAGCGCCGCTGAGCGACACGCTGCCCGGCAGGGGCTCCGGAGGAGCCGCACGGCCGGCCCGGCGGCGTGGCAGGGTGGTCCGGTAGAGTTCCTCGTCGAGGAAGGTGCTGGGCCGTGGGGCCCGGCCGTCAACGCAGAGTGAGGTCTGACATGGTGCAAGTAGCAATTCTGGCCGCAGGTATGGGAACCCGGCTGGGACAGCCGTTCCCGAAGTCGCTGACGCCCCTGCGTGACGGACGCACCATCATGTCGCAGCAGTTCGCGAACATCGCCGCCGAGTTCGACCAGGCCCAGGTCTACGTGGTGGTGGGCTTCAAGCTGGAGATGATCCTCGAAGCGCATCCGCGGGCCGTGTTCGTGTACAACGAGGAATTCGACCGGACCAACACCTCCAAGTCGCTGTGGCGCGTGCTGAGCGCTTCCGGCCCGGGAGGTGTGCTGTGGATGAACGGCGACGTCGTGTTCGATCACCGCATCCTGGACCGGCTGAAGCCCTATATCGAGGCCGACCAGTCCGTCGTGGCCGTGAACACTGCGACGGTGGCCGAGGAAGAGGTCAAGTACACCGTCGATGGCGAGGGCTTCATCAAGGAGCTGTCCAAGCAGGTGCGCGATGCGCTGGGCGAGGCCGTGGGCATCAACTTCATCGCGGGCAAGGACAAGCAGGCACTGATCGCCCGCCTGGCCGAGGTCGACGATCAGGAATACTTCGAAGGCGGCATCGAGCTCGCCATCGCGCAGGACGGCATCCAGGTGCTGCCCGTGGACATCTCGGACCTCTATGCCGTCGAGGTCGACTTCGCTGAGGACCTGGAGCGGGCGAACGAGCACGTCCCGCAGGCCTGACGCCCAGTCCGCCGGTGCACCGGGCCGTAGCGGGGGCGCCGGCGGACGTCGCAGTGACCAGGTGGCGGGCTGAGCGATCGGAACTCAGGCGAGGACGTCTGCGACCGACACGGCGTCGTAGCCCCATGCCTGTGCGACGGGTTCGCTGAGGAGGGCACCGGACGCCGTGCTCAGACCGCGGGCGAGTCCGGCATCGGCTCGTAGCGCCCCCTGCCAGCCCTGATCGGCCAATGCTGTGAGGTAGGGCAGCGTGGCGTTGGTCAGCGCACGGGTCGACGTCACGGGGACCGCGCCCGGCATGTTCGCCACGGCATAGAACACCGAGCGGTGCACGGGGTAGGTGGGCTCCTCATGGGTGGTGGCCTGCGTGTCTTCGAAGCAGCCGCCCTGGTCCACGGCGATGTCGACGAAGACGGAACCGGGTTTGGCCCGTGCCACGAGTTCATTGGTCACCAGGTGGGGCGCCCGGGCGCCCGGGATCAGCACCGCACCGATGACCAGATCGGCCTCGAGGACCGCCTCTTCGATGGCATAGGCACTGGAGGCGAGAGTGCGGACCCGGCCGTCGAACTGGGCGTCGAGCGCGGCCAGGCGGGTCAGGGAGAGGTCGAGGACGCTGACCTCGGCGTGCATCCCCACCGCCACCTGCACGGCATGGAGCCCCGCCGTGCCACCGCCGATCACCACGACCTTGGCGGGAGCCACACCCGGCACCCCGGGGAGCAGGGTTCCATTGCCCCCGTGGTTCTTGAGCAGCGCGTTGGCTCCTGCCAGCGGTGCGAGGCGTCCGGCGACCTCGCTCATCGGCACCAGCAGGGGCAGCGCACCGGAGTCGGTCTGCACGGTCTCGTAGGCGATGGCGGTGGTGCCGGAGGAGAGCAGCGCATCCGTCTGGGGCTTGTCGGCGGCGAGGTGCAGGTAGGTGAACAGGACCAGGTCCTCGCGCAGGAATCCGTACTCTGCTGCGATCGGCTCCTTGACCTTGCAGACCAGGTCGGACCCGTCCCAGACGGCTGCCGCTTCTGCCTCGATGACGGCACCCGCCGCACGGTACTGGTCGTCCGTGATGCCGGAGCCGACTCCGGCACCGGACTGGACACGGACCCGGTGGCCGCGTGCCGAAAGGTGGTGGACACCGGCCGGGGTGACAGCGACCCGGTGCTCGGTGTTCTTGATCTCTGAGGGGATGCCGATCTGCATGGGGGTTCCTTTGACGGGGTGAGCACGACCCCTCAACAATGAAGGTAGTGTGTTTCCAGGGTATTTACTCCGAATATGCTTCGATAATCTCTGAGAAGTTGGACGAATCATTCGATCTTGTTCGAGACCGAGGAGGTGCCGATGAAGAATCTTCGCCCGCTGGACGACGTCGACCGGGCCATCCTGCGGCTGATCGCCGTGGACGCCCGCATCTCCAATGCGTCGCTGGCCGAGAAGGTCGGCATTGCGCCGTCCACGGCGCACACCCGGTTGCGGGCCCTGCGCGAGTCGGGAGTGATTCGCAGCCTGCGGGCGGAGATCGACCCGGCCGCCGTGGGCCGGGGCCTGCAGGCGATGATCGCGGTGCGGGTGCATGCCGGTGCCCGCGCGCAACTGCAGCAGACCGCACAACGGCTGGCGGCATGCGTCGAGGTGCTGGACATCTTCTTCCTGGCCGGACCGCAGGACTTCCTCGTGCACGTAGCGGTCTCGGACACCGCGGCGTTGCGGGCCTTCGTGGTCGATCAGCTCAGCGCTCACCGCGAGGTCGCACATACGGAGACCAGCCTGGTGTTCGAGCACATGCAGGCGGCCGGCAGCTCGGCACCCTGACGCCGCAGGATCGCGTGAGGCCGCGTGGTCGCCGGCCGCATGACCGGCCGGGGTCGCGCCGACTACCGGGCGCTGTCCCCGATGAGCTCGTGCACGAACGCCAGCTTGCGCCGTACCGGAATGGGGATGACGAACGGGTAGAGGTCGGACTCGCCCATGGAACGGTTGATCTGGTTCAGCGCCATCGCGAGCGGGTGCCAGGTGTCGAGGATCGGCTCGAAGGGCAGCTCGTGATAGCCGGTCATGGACAGGTTCGGCGCGGTGGCCAGCGATCCGCGCAGCTCTGAGGCCAGCTTGTCCCCGGCCAGACCGCCGAGGCGCATGCCGAAGGACGCCGCCGTCTGCAGCGTGTCGGTGATGTGCAGGTAGTGGGCCCAGGTCTCCGCGAAGTCCTCCCAGGGATGCATCGTGGCGTACTCGGAGATGAAGGACTCCTGCCACCCCTCCGGCGTGCCGGTGGAGTAGTGGCGTTGCAGAGCGTCCTGGTAGGACGCGCGCTCGTCGCCGAAGATCTCGCGGAACTTCTCCAGCAGCGGTCCGTCATGGACCAGCACCTGCCAGTAGTAGTGCCCGATCTCGTGCCGGAAGTGCCCCAGCATCGTCCGGTAGAGCTCGCCGAGCTTGACCCGGAGCGACTCCCGGTAGGCATCCCCGACCTCGTCGAGATCGATCGTCACGATCCCACCGGAATGGCCGATCACGACGCGCTCACCCGAGGTGCTGGAGGACAGCAGGTCGAAGCCGAGCCCACCGGGCTGGTCGGCCGCCGAGACGAGGGGGAGTCCATGCTCGACCAGCTGGAAGAGCAGCCGCCGCTCCGCGAACATGGCCTGGGCCAACTGCCCGCTGCCCACGGCGTCATCGGGCTCGGGCCGTCGCCTGATGAGCCGGCAGGCGGTGCATTCCTGGACGGTGTCCGCGTCGTCGATCAGCCAGTTACAGCCCGCTCCGGCATTGACGCACCGGCGCCAGGACCGGCCTGACCACTCGGTCTGCCCGTCGTGACCCAGGGCTCGCATCCGGTCGATTCCGTGGACGTAGCCCAGTGGCGCTCCGCAGGTCACGCAGCGGGCGTCCTCGAAGTTGACGAGGCTTCCGCACCGGGAACACGAGAAGACACGCACACTTCACAGGCTACCGCGCGGCTCAGTAGTTCGGCGTCAGGGAGGTCAGCCAGGCCGACCGCAGCGAGCCCAGGGCGAAGCGCAGCACATCGGCCTTGGCGGTGATGGTCGCCGTCTTGCCTGTCGAGGAGGTGCCACGGACCGTCTTGACCTGTCCGCTGCTGTACCGCGCGACGACCTCGACGCGGGCGAGGTCGGGCAGCCCGAAGAAGCTCGCCAGCCGGGCTGCGGAGACTGTCGACGTCCAGCTCTTCAGGGAGTTCCCGGGGGCTTCGAGGCTCGCCGTGTCCGTGACCGATCGCAGGTAGGGCACGGTCGCGCTCCAGACGTCCTCACTGTTCGCTGTGGCCCCGCCCGAGGACGAGTAGTAGTACGTGGCGATGACGACCCCTTGATGGGTGAGCACCTGGGCCGATGACCCCGTCACGGTGGAGTCGACGGCGGCGGTCCAGGCCGCCCCGTAGTCGGTGGCACCGACCTTCTCGCCTTCCTTCGACCACCCGGTGAAGTTCTGATCGCGCACGTCGTCCACCACATGGCAGTTGCAGGCGGCCTTGCGCTGACCGGCCGGCTTGCTGGCGGAGACCTTCATCCTCACCAGTGCATAACTGCGTGCCGTGATCGCCTGTGCCGCCAGGGCTGCCCCACCGCCATTGCGCCCCCAGCTCGACGGCATCTCCGCGATGCCGTAGAGATAGTCGGTCAGGGTGAGCTCGTTGACGACGTTCAGCTTGCCCTTGATGACGGTGGCCGTGAGCTGCCCGTGGCGGAAGGTCCCGTTCGCTCCCGACAGCTTCGCTACGGCCTGGGTGCCGGAGGCGCCATATGCCGCAGTGCCCGACCATTCCATGCGCAGACTGCTCTCGGTGATCGTGAGCCCCGAGGCGCTGCCACCGGTGACGGTCGCCCTCACCTTGCCGCCCACGGCCTTGAGCGTGACCTTGACCGACGAGGATGCGGTGTCGGCCGTGGTGCG
>JAATES010000202.1 GCA_015655615.1 Actinomycetales bacterium | reverse complement strand
GGAGCGGACGCTGCCCTGGCAGATCTGGCGCATGGTCCAGGACACCGTCACCGCCGGGCCCCGCGTCTGGTTCATCGGGGCCTGGTCCTACCTCAAGGTCGGACCACGATGGTTCTGGGGCAAACTGCGCACCATGCTGGATCACCGGATCGAGGACACTCTGCCCCGGGTATCGACGCCCACCGTGGTGATCCGCGCCGAGCACGACAGGGTCTGCCCTCCCGACTGGGTCAGCCGGGTCACGCAGACCCTGCCCTCAGCGCGCATGACGCAGGTCCCCGGACGCGGGCACGAGACCATGGTCTCGCGAGCAGACGACGTGGCGGCGCTGATCGTCGAGCAGGCCGGGACGTCGTCAGCTCCCTGACTCACCGCGCCGGGTGAGTCAGGATTCCGTCCCGCGCCACCGAGCCGAGCCAGGCGGCGGAAGGCCGCGGAGTCCGGGCGAACGTCTCGCGGTCCCACGCGACCAGGCCGAACGTCGGCGCGAACGACCCCCACTCGTAGTTGTCCAGCCAGGACCAGTGGAGGTAGCCGCGCACGTCGATGCCGTCGGCCATCGCGTCATGCAGCCCCACCAGAGCATCGTGGGTGTAATCGATCCTGCGGGCGTCGTCATCGGTGGCTATCCCGTTCTCCGTGACGAACAGCGGGGTGTGTCCCGACAGCTCCCACGCCCGGCGGACCCCGATCCCCAGCGCCGCGGGAAAGTACTCCCATCCCGTCAGGGTCTTCTCGGCGGCCTCGGCGACCGGCACCGGGCCGTCCTTGCCGATGAACGTCCGCAGGTAGGCCTGCACCCCCAGCCAGTCGTCACCCGCCGCCTGCTCCAAGAAGAAGTCCTCACGGGGATACCCGTATGCCCGGGTCTCCTCCTCGCAACCCGGCATCGCGTGGAACGCCTGGGCCGCCACGGTCCAGCCCGACTTCACGTCCGGCAGCGAGCTGAGGGCCTCACGCGCCCGCCGGTGCCCCAGAACGAGGGCCTGCGAGATCTGGAGGTCGGGCTCCGGCAAGGAGGCGGCTGCCATATCCGTGCCCTCCTCACCACGAGTCATCGCGACCATGTTGGGCTCGTTGATGGTGCACACCCAGGTGACGTCGCGCAGGATCGGCAGCACGGCCTCGACGTACCGCTGGAAGAGCTCCGGCGCCAGCGGGCTGCGCCAGCCTCCCAGCCGGGCGAACCATCGCGGGTGGGTGAAGTGATGCAGCGTCACCATCGGCTCGACGCCATGCTCCCGGCAGGTGTCGATCATCGCGCGGTAGTGCAGCAGCTGAGCCCGGGAGATGAATCCCCGCTCCGGCTCGATCCGGGCCCATTCGAAGGAGAACCGGTACATCCGCAGGCCCGACTGCGCCAGCAACGCGATGTCCTCGCCGAACCGGTGATAACTGTCGGCCGCGTCGCCCGACGGCTCCTTGACGTCGGTGCCGGCGGCGAACTCCCGCGCCCACCAGTCCGATCCGACGTTGTTCCCCTCGATCTGGTGTGCCGCGGTGGCCGCACCCCACCAGAACGACGCCGGGAACCGGCGCGGTGGCACTGCACTCATGGTGAGAATCTCCTTTCATGGGCGCGACGGGGCGCACCCGTTGGTCCGAGGACCCGGGATGGTGAAGCGGAGCGGGCAGGAGCCGGAACGGGCTGCTATTTGAGCCCGGTGGTCGCGACTCCCTGGATGAAGTACCGCTGCAAGAAGACGAACAGCAGCAGGATCGGGGTGATGATCAGGACCGCACCCGCGAGCAGCAAGCCGTAGTTCGTGGCGTTCTGGCCCGTGGAATACAAGGAGAGCGCCACCGGCAAGGTGTACATGTCCTGGCTCTGCGCCGCGACCAGCGGCCACAAGAAGTTGTTCCACGACGACAGGAACGTCAGGATCCCCAAGGTCGCCAGGGGCGGCCCGCACAACGGCATGACGATGCGCACGAAGATCCGCAGTTCGCTGGCGCCGTCGAGCCGCGCCGCCTCGAGGAGGGAATCGGGGATGCCCATCATGAACTGCCGCATCAAGAACACTCCGAGTGGCTGGGTCAGGAACGGCAGGATGAGTGCCCCGTAGGTGTTCGCCAGACCGAGCTTCGACACCATGACGAACAGTGGCACGAACGTCGCCACCGTGGGCACCATCAACGTCGCCATGACCGCGCCGAACAGGTACCTCTTGCCGGCGAACTCCATCTTGGCGAGCGCGTAGCCGACCATGGAGCAGAAGACCATGTTCCCCAGCACCGTGATGACCGCGACGACCAGGCTGTTCGTGAAGAATGTGCCGAAGTCGAGCTGCGTGAACCACGTGGAGAAGTTGTCCGCAGTGAACTCCTTGGGCCACCACGTGGGCGGGCGGACGAGGATCTCGCGCTGGGTCTTGAAGGAGCCGAGCACCATCCATGCAAAGGGCAGCAGCCAGACGAGGGCACCGATCGCCAGGACGGCATAGGTGAGCCCTTTGCCCGTGAGGAACCGGTGCCGCTTCGACGCCCGTCCCCTCGCCCTGCTGGTCCTGGGCGGGACGCCGCCTGGGCTCAGCACCGGAGGCACCGCATTGTCGGTGGTTGTCATGGAATATCCCTCAGTCCTGTGATCGCAGCAGTCGGAACTGCACGACGCTGATCACGGCGATGATCGCGAAGAGGACGTAGCTCGCTGCGGATGCGAGGCCGTACTGGCCGAACCCGAACTTCTCGTAGGTGTAATACGCCGCCGAGAGCGTGGAGTCGAGGGGACCGCCCTGGGTCATCACGAACGCCTCCTCGAAGAACTGCAGGTAGCCGACGGAGATCAGGACTGCTCCGAGGAGCATCGTCGGCCGGAGCATCGGAAGGGTGATGCTGCGCAGTCTGCGCCAGGAGCCCGCGCCGTCCATCGCGGCGGCCTCCTGGACGTCGGTCGGGATGGACTGCAGACCAGCGATGAAGATCACCATGAGCGTGCCCGTGTTGCGCCAGACCGCCATGGCGATCAGTGAGGGCAGCGCCCATGTGGTGTCGTTGAGCCAGTTGGGGCCGTCGATTCCCACGATCGAGAGCGCCGAGTTGATCAGGCCGTCATCTTGCAGGATGTACCGCCACACCACCGAGACGGCCACGATGGACGTGACCACCGGCGCGTAGAAGATCACCCGGAACAGCGGCGAGAACCTGCCGATGACGTTGTTGAGCGCGATCGCCAGGAGCAGTGCCAGCGCCATGGTGATCGGGATCCCCACCACGACGAAGATGCCCGTCACGGACAGGGCCTTCAAGAACCGCGGATCGGTGAACAGCGTCGTGTACTGGTCGAGCCCCACGAAGTTGACCGAGAAGGGGCTGCGGATGTCCCGGGCCGCGAAGTCCGTGAACGACATGCCGAACGAGCTCAGCAGCGGCACCAGCATGAACACGGTGAACACCAGGACGAAGGGCAGAGCGAACCCCCATGCCACCATCGTCTGGCGCCGACGTCGTGACCGGGTGGGGCCTGCTACGCCTCGGCCCGCCCGGCCGGGGCGCGCTGGCGCCCCGGCCGGATCAGAGATGGCAGTCATCCGGCTCAGCCCATTCCGATCGTGTCGGCCTGCTTCTGCAGTTCGGCAAGGCCGTCGGACACCGAGATCGTGCCGCGGTTGATCTTCTCGATCACGGTCTCACCGGCGGAGTTGACCTGTGCCCACGTGGAGACCGTCGGCGGTGCCTGTGTGTCGTTGAGCTGCTCGCCGAAGGCGGCCAGCTTGTCGTCTGCGGTCAAGGCCGGGTCATCCCAGGCGGTCTGGGACGCGGGCAGGTCCGTGGTCGCCTTGTACCAGTTCACCTGGACCTCGGGCTGGGTCAGCCATTGCACCAGCTTCCATGCGGCGCTCTGGTTGTCAGAGTCCTTGAAGACGGCAAGGTCGGACCCGCCGACGAATGAGGTCCCGGTCACCTTGGTGGGGAGAACCGCGGTGGCGTACTTGCTCTCGAAGCCCTCGCCACCGAGTTCGTTGATCTGTGCCGCCAGCGACGGGCCGTCGATGAACATCGGAGTCGTGCCGGAGACGAAGTCGGCGACCGCCGCACCGGGCTCGATGCCCGCATTGACGTCGGCGATCCCCTCGGTGAAGAAGCTGGAGGTGTACTCGAAAGCCTCTGTCATCTCCGGGGTGTCGAACGTCCATTCGGTGTTCTCTGCGTTGGTCAGCGAGGCACCGTTGGACCACGGAGCCCAGAGCGTGTTCTGGAACGCGTCGGTTCCGGCGGGGAAGAGCCGTAGCCCATAGTCGACGCCATCGACCTTCTGCATGTCAGCGGCCATGTCGTGGAACTCTTCCCAGGTGGTGGGCGCCTTGTCCCAGCCGGCCTGGGAGGCGATGTCCGTGCGGTAGTAGACGACCCGGGTGTCGACGTACCACGGAACCACGAGCTGGGTGCCGCCGATGGTGGCGGTCTCCAGCGATCCGGAGAACAGGTCGGAGGTGTCGAGGTCGGACGGGACCGTCGTGAACGAGTCCGCGAAGTCCGCGATCCAGGTGCTGCCGATCTGTGAGACGTCGGGACCGTTCCCCGCGGCGATGGCCGTCTGGATCTTGTCATGCGCGGAGTCCCACGGAATCGCCGTGACCTGCACGTCGACATCCGGATTGGCCTCCTCGAAATCGGCGACGAAGGCATCGAGCGCCTCGCCCTCCGCTCCCATGGCCCACACGGTCACCGTGCCGGTCGCCGGTGCCGTGCCGATCGTGGTCACGGCGTTCTGAGCCGCGGTCTCATCCGATCCGCCGCCGCGTCCGCATGACGCCAATACCGAAACGCCCAGTGCGATGGCGATTGCCACGCTGACAGTCGACCGTCTCATCGTGTTCCTCCTTGAACAGGCGCCGCCCGGCGCGTTCCGGGATCTATGCGCTTAGATTGTAGGCATGAGTCTAAGCGCATAGATTCGAACATGCAAACCACTCCGGCCCCCTCTCGCCCTTCCGGTCGGCCGGATGCCGCCGCGCCGGGTTCCCGGACTCAGTGACCCACGGTCCCGGCACGGCCGCAACCGCAGCTGTCACGCACCACCAGGCGCACCGGGAAGCTGCGCGACTGCGGGGAGGTCCACCGCTGTCCGCCGTTGTCCACCAGGACCTGTGCGGCGAAGCGGCCCATGGCTTCCATCGGCTGCCGCACCGTCGTCAGAGTCGGGGCGGACAGCCGCCCCGCGAGGATCCCGTCGAAGCCGGTCACCAGGACGTCCTGCGGCACCCGCACGCCCTTGTCCTCGAGCAGGTCCAGGACCGCGAGCGCCAGCTGGTCGCTGGCGCACATCACCGCTCGGGGAAGAGCACCGTCCGCCACCGCCTCGCGCAACGAGGCGAGGTTGTCCGCCCGGCCAAGATCGCTCTCGTCCAGCGGACGCCCTGGCGCAGGGATGCCGTGCGCTGCCAGTCCGGAGACGTATCCCTCGAATCGCTGCCGGTACTCGGGCACGTCCAGAGCACCGACGAACATGATGTCACGCACATGGTGGACCAGCACCAGGTGGTCCACCAGCGAGCGCATCCCCGCGTAATTGTCGACGCCCAGGTGGAACAGCGGAACGTCGCTGGGCTCTCGGCTGAAGACCAGGATCGGCAGCCTGCGGGAGAGGAACTGCAGGGACTCGTCAGACAGCGGACCAGGGAAGACGGCCAGCCCGTCGACCCGGCCCGCCAGATCGGTCACGCGGGACGTCTCGGGCCCGGTCCCGCTGCTCAGCAGCAGTGTCTGATCCCGGTGCCAGCACTCCAGTTCGAAGCCGCGCTGGATCTCGTCGACGTAGAGCGGGAAGGCACGCAGGTCGACCTCGACGTCGTCTCCGGCTCCAGCAGCACGCGAACCGGCACTCAGGCCCTGCGGTGCATCGAGCATCAGATCGAAGGAGTACAGACCGAGAGCGTTGGTCTTTCCGCGTGCGAGACCGCGGGCATTGGCGTTGGGAACATAGCCGAGATCCTGCGCCGCGGCGAGGATGCGCTCGCGCGTGGACTCCCGGACGCGGTCCGGCTGGCGGAACGCGTAGGACACCGTCGCGATGGACACACCGGCGCGCTCGGCGACGTCATACACAGTCGCGCGACGTGCCACCTCGACTACCTCCGACTCGGACGTCACCGGCCCCGGCACCCGGCAGGAGCCGCCACGAGGCGGACTGGCCACCTGGCGGGGTCCACGCGCCGTCGGACAACAAGGACCGGCGCTCCGGAACCAATTTATCAGCCCCGATGACGTGTGCCGCCCCCGGCCGGAGGGGCGGCACACTCGCTGCGCGGCGATCCGCGACGGACCGCATGCGCACGACGGGTCCCTGACGTCGTGCGCATGAGGCGTCGCAGGCGCGCCTCACCTCAGGCGTGCAACGGGGTGAGCTCCAGGTAGTCGTCCAGGCTTCCGTCCCGCAGGCAGACCTCGATGATCGCCCGGCCCCGGGGGTCGAGCTCGTCTGTGAGGAACTGGGAGAGCTCGCTCTTGAAGAAGTCGGTGAGGATCTTCGCCCCGGTGTCATAGGCCTCGATGCCGACCTTGGACTGGAACTCGGGGGTCAGCAAGGTGGGCCGCACCTGCTGGCCGTCGATCTTGAGCTCTTTGAGCGCGTAGCCGAACAACGGGCACCGCGCCGGGGTGAGCAGATCGTCGCGGATCTGCCCCTGGCCGCGGCGGGCGAGGTATTCGCGGGTGAGCCACTCGGCAGCGAACCCGACCCGGTAGGCACCGATGTGCTGATTGGGCGTCAGGACGTACCGGGTGCGAGGGGCGTCGAGGATCTGCTTGAGCAGGAGGTTGGCCGCCGCGACCTTCGTTCCCGTGGAGAACGGCCAGTAGGAGCCCACGCCCTCGGCCACCATGCCGCCGTGCTTGATGGTGTCGGCCTCGTCGGCCGAGGCGCCGATGGACGGGTTCTTGTCCCCCCGGGGGGCGATGAGCCGCCAGAGCCAGGCCAGCGACGGCGGGATGACGTGCGTGATGCCCATGATCCCGTAGCTCGGGTTGTCGGTGGTGCACGCCGGCATCCGCACCCCGAAGGTCCGCACGTCGACCTGCTGCGGCTCGTCGACGATCCCGTTGATCTGGTGGCGGGGAATCACCACGCGCGGGTTCGAGCATGGCTTGCCGTTGGAGTCGAGCGTGTGCTCCCACGGCAGGCAGGTGGCTCCGGGGACGCCGTGGATGTTGAAGAAGACCAGCGGCTCGGCGGGGTGGATGCAGGCACGCTCGAACGCCGGGTCCTCACCGTACTGGGTGAGGCCGTCGACCCGGACGAACCAGCCGTCCTCGGCATCGGTCACCGTCAGCAGGCCGTCGCTGCGCTGCAGGTCGCGGTGGCACAACGTCATGTCGTCGGTGATCGGTGCCAGCTTGCTGGTCTCACCGAGGGTGATCGCGTAGGGCTCGTCGGTGACGACGTTGTAGCCCAGCAGCACCCGGCCGTCGTCCTCCCGGCGGATCTCCTGGCACATCTCCGACTTGCCGCCACCCGAGGCGCCCTCGTGCATGATGACGGTCTCGTTCTCATAGGGGGTCGTCACCCGCACCGAGGACGCGTGGGCCGTGATCCACCCCTCGTGCTCACCGACATCCAGCAGTGCCGAGAACACGCCCTTCTTGGCGCTGGGTCCCGGGTATAGGTTGTAGGCGAAGATCTCGTGCAGTGTCTCGGTGCGGTCGTGGACGACCACCTGGCGTCCGTTGAAGCGGGTGTGCCGGAACGGCGGCGCCAGGTAGAGGATCGAGCGGGGCGAATACGGCTCCATGCCGGCCAGGTCGACGAAGCCCTGCAGGTCCACGAGCGCCAGCGCGAAGAAGGCGGAGTTCTTCGGCACGATGGCCAGGGAGGGGTAGCCGAACCGCAGGCCACCCGCCTTGAACGGCACCACGATGAGCTCCTGCTCGGCGAGCCAGGTCAGCGTGTCTGCCTTCAGCGGCGCGAACTCCTCGCCGTACTTGTCCCGGTAGCGCGGCTTGTCCGTGGGCCGGTCGTCGGCGATCCGCATGCAGTCGGGGTCACGGCGGCGGATGTAGTCCTCGGGGTAATTGACGGCGATGCCGTTCGTGCACCGCACGACGTCGGCCTCCTTGACCGGGCCGCGACCGGGGACGTCATAGACGACGTCGTACACGTCGCCGCCCTCCGGGCCCAGCGTGAGGTCGTACAGCTCCGTACGCGTGCGCGGAATGGTGATGCTCGCGCAGGCCTGGAGGGCCGCTGCGACATCATCCGGGAGGGTGACTTTCGCCAGCAGATCGTTCACTGGGACTCCTTGCCCACGAGCCGGCCGCTGGGGCCGGACGCTCGACGTCGGGGAACCGAAGTGGCGGAGGGCCACGCACGACTGCCACCCGGACCTGACTGTTTCTTTACCGAGAACCTACGCTCGGGTGACCTAATCACCCTAGGACCTTTGTCCCCCCAAAACCTACCGGTGTGACATCCTTGCAGGTCAAGCGATATCTGAGCCTTGCGCCCCACCGGTCCACCAGGTGGACGGCCCTGACTGAGGGTCGCTCGACGATCCTACTGGTGGATGACGACCTTGGAGCCGATGTCGAGCCCGCCCTTGCCCCACAGGTAGTCCATCGCCGCATTCGACACCCGGATGCAGCCATGCGACGCCGGGTAGGCCGGGATGGACGGTGAGCCGTGGATGGCCCAGCCGCCAGAGAGGAAGTACTGCGGGCGGTACATCGCTCCCAGCGTGCCGATATGCAGCTTGTTGATCTGGTAGTAGACCTTGAAGCTGCCGGTCGGCGTGACCGCCCGGTGGTACCGGCCCTGGCTGTAGTACCGCTTGTTGCTCCCTGAGGAGATGTTGAAGGTCGTGGTGACCTTGCCCCCGACCACCAGCATCATCACCTGCCGGGACAGGTCGATCTCGAACACGCGGCCCTTGGCCGACTCCGCCGAAGGCTTCTTGCCGAGGTAGAGCTTGAGCCACACCGAACGGCTGACCTTGCCCGAACGCGGCAGCCCCGTCGACTTCTGGACGGCCAGCACGGCCTGCTGCGTGGACGAGCCGAACTTGCCATCCACCTTGGCCAGCCAATAGCCGTTCTTGCGCAACAAGGTCTGCAGCCGCTTGACGCTCTTGCCTTTGCTGCCGAGTGCGAGAGACGGCGCCGCCGCTGCCTTCTTCTTGGCCGCCTTGATCGCGGCCCTGGCCTTGGCCTTCGCTCTCGCCTTGGCCTTGGCTTTTGCCTTGGCTTTTGCCTTCGCTTTGGCCTTGGCCTTCGCCTTCGCCCGCTCCTTGGCCGTCGGCGCAGCAGGCGCAGTGGTGGGCTGGTCGCCGCCGGTCACACTCGTGACAGGTGCGGCGACGGTGGCAGTCACGGCCACCGGGACGGCCGCGACGGCAGGGGCAGGGAGGGACACCGTGACCGCGATCGCCACTGCCAGGATCAGCCCGGTCAGGCCTGTCCGACGCGATGCCACCATGACGTTCCCCTCACCCTGGGAAGGACCGTCCTGCCCGTTACCACCCGATTATCGCAGACCTTCACACTCGGCCCCGCAGCCGGTCGATGGCACGCCGCTCCCGCTTGGTGGGCCGCCCGGCTCCGGCGTCCCGCTGCGCCACGACGACGCGTTCGACGACCGGCGGAGGCGGCGGGCTGTGGTCTTCGAGGCACTCGGCCGCGATGGCCGGGCCCACTCGCTTGGCGATCACCCGCCGTACCACCAGGATGCGCGGACGGTCCAGCCCCGACACCTCGACGGTGGCGCCCTCGCGCACTGCAGTGGCGGGCTTGGCACGCTCGCCGTTGACCTTGACGTGCCCCGCCCGGCATGCCGTGGCGGCCGCGCTCCGGGTCTTGAGAATCCGGACGGCCCAGAGCCACGCATCCACTCGGCCGGAGGCACCTGGCTGGGCGGTCATCGGCGGAACCTCCGCTCCTCGCAATCTGGCTGGGCGCTGAGGGTGAGTCTGGCGCTGAGGGTGACTCTATCGGACCCCCGTCGCGCCGCCCGGGCTGAGATGTCGAATCTGTGAACGGGTGCGTGTCGCACGGGCCGCCCTGCGGACCGCGCCTAGCCTGAGGGGGTCCCCACGACGCCTCCTGGGAGGTCACATGTCTGCACCGTCCGCCACCACCGCTCCCGCCACGCCCAGGCAGGCTCGCACCCGCCGTTACCTGATGGCCCGCCCCACCTACTACGCCGTCGAGTACCGGATCAACCCGTGGATGCACCCGGAGGTCAGCACCGACGCCGCCCTGGCCCTGGCCCAGTGGCAGCGGCTGCACGACGTCTACGTCGAGCTGGGTCACGAGGTGGACGTCATCGACGGGCTGCCGGGACTACCGGACATGGTCTACGCGGCTAATGGCGCAATTGTGTTCGATGGCCGGGCAATCGCCGCCAAGTTCACCTACCCGCAGCGCCAGCCTGAGGCACCGGCTTTTGCCCAGTGGCTCAGCGCCAACGGGTTCGATGTCTACGAGCCGGTCGAGACGAACGAGGGCGAG
>JAATES010000144.1 GCA_015655615.1 Actinomycetales bacterium | reverse complement strand
GGAACCCGGGGGTGGGTGCAACGAACCAGCAGTATCGCGGCGTCGGCGATTTCGGCTTCCCCAGCGATGAGACGGTGCCCGTAACGGTCTTCGCGCGGTCCGGACGCTGGGCGCGGGGACAGGTGTCCGCCGTACTGAACGGCTTCACCCACGTCATGGTGGAGGCCGAGCGGCCGATCTTCGGCAAGGCATTCAAGTCGGATGTGCGCAGGGAGGCGGCGGCCATGCGGTTTGCCGGACTCCGCGTCGCCATGGCGGCTCACGGCAGCGATCTTCGGTTGCCCAGTCGGCACCGGGAACGCGAGGAATGGTCACCCTTCGGCGACGAGGACTGGGAGCTCCTCCCGGTCCTGGAGAGGCAGGCGCAAGACCATCGGTCGCTGCTGACCGATCTGGCTGTCCCGGTCTTCGTCTCCACGCCCGACCTGGTCGACGACTGGCCGACGGCCACCTGGCTGCCTGTGGTCGTCGACCCGGCGCAGTGGCAGTCCGCTCACGAGGCCTTGCGCAGGTCGCCGCCCGTGGTCGTCCATGCGCCCAGCAACCCGCGAATCAAGGGAACGGATCTGATTCGCCACGACGTGCAACGTCTCGCTGACCAGGGCGTCATCGAATACCGAGAGCTCAGTGGCATTCCGGCTGCGCGGATGCCGGCCATCTATGGTGAAGCCGATATCGTGCTCGACCAGTTCCGGTTGGGCAGCTACGGGGTCGCCGCGGTGGAGTCGATGGCCGCAGGACGACTGGTCATGGGTCACGTGAGGGACTCGGTGCGTGACCATGTGCGGCGTGCCAGTGGCCTCGACCTGCCGATAGTGCAGGCCACCGTGGCGACTCTCACTGACGTGCTACGCGATGTCGTGGCCCGGCCTGAGCACTACCGGGCGATCGCGGCGCAGGGGCCGCACTTTGCGCACACGTTGCACGACGGGCGCGCCTCTGCTGAGGCACTTGCCGGTTTCTTGTCTGAGAGGAACCCCGTGTGACGCTCATCTGGCGTACCTACCGCCGACTCATTCCGCTGCTGCCCGGCCGTGCCCAGCGGTTCCTCTGGGTCTATGTGGTCGCGTCCTGCGCCTTCTCGCTGCTCGACGTGGTCGCGCTGGCCCTCTTGGCGCTCTCGGTGACGGCGATGGTCCAGAACAATCCGGTGAACCTGCCCGTCATCGGTGAGATATCGCCCAGCGGCTATATCGGTATCATCGGAGCGATCTCGGGCCTGATCATAGCGAAGTCCTTTCTTGCGCTGGCGCTTCAATGGGTGGCGACCCGGCGATTCTCCGCGTTTGAGCTGGAAATAGGCGACAAGCTCTTCGACGCCTACATCAAGGCCCCCTGGACTGAACGGCTGAGGCGGAACACGTCACAGTTGGTGCGGATGGCCGACGTGGGCATTGCCAACGTCACCGCGGGATTCCTGTTGCCGATCATCGGCCTGCCTTCCCTGATGGTGACCAGCTTCGCCGTCATCTTGGTGCTGCTGGTCGCCCAGCCGCTGACGGCCGTGGTCTCCATCGCCTACCTCGGCCTGATCTCCGTATTGCTCTACTTCGTGCTGGCGCGTCGCACCGTCCAGGCGGGACGGGTCAACCGCGACTACTCCTTCAAGGTCGCCGCGCTCATGACCGACATGGTCGCCGCACTGAAGGAGATCACCTTGCGCAACAAGGCGTCCGAGGTCGCGACAGTCGTCCATGACAACCGGATCCATACGACGCGGGCTCGCGCCAATATCAGCTTCCTCAGCGCGGTGCCGAAGTTCGTGCTCGATTCCGCGTTGATCGGCGGCTTTGTGTTGGTCGGAGGACTGGCTTATCTGACAGGCGGTGCGGCGAGCGCGGTGTCGGCCGTCGCCATGTTCGCCGTGGCCGGTATGCGCCTGGTGCCGTCGCTCACTGGATTCCAATCGGTGGTGAGCACGACGACCGCCAACATTCCACAGGTCGAGGCCGTCATCTCGGACATCCTCGATGCCCAGGAATATCTGGAGAAGGTCGAGCGGATCGGCCATGAGAAACTCACCCACACTCCCAGGGTCATCCGCCTGGAGCAGGTGGCGTTCACCTACCCCGGGCGGCACGAGCCGGCTGTGCACCACTTGAATCTGACCATTCCGATGGGCACGACTGTGGGGTTGGCGGGGTCATCCGGTGCGGGCAAGACGACGCTGGTCGACATCCTGCTGGGGCTGCTGGTGCCCCAGACCGGCGACTTGCGGGTCGACGATCAGCGGCTGGAGGACGTCTTGGCGGATTGGCGATCGCGGGTGGGATACGTCCCGCAGGACGTCTCGCTCTTCGACGCCACCATTGCGCAGAACGTGGCCCTGACCTGGGGTGGGGCGATCGATATGGAGCGGGTCGAGGAGTCCCTGCGCCGAGCGCAGTTGTGGGAGACCGTCGAAGACCGCGAGGGTGGCATGCTCGCCCGTGTGGGGGACCGGGGGATGGCCTTCTCCGGCGGTCAGCGTCAGCGGCTCGGCATCGCCAGAGCGCTCTACAGCGACCCGCTGGTCCTGGTCATGGACGAGGCCACCAGTGCCCTCGACACCAAGACCGAATCCGACGTCGCAGCCGCCATCCGTTCCTTGCGCGGCGAGGTGACCGTCATCTCCGTGGCCCACCGGCTCTCGACCATTCGCGATGCCGATCTCGTGTGCTTCATGCGTGGCGGCACCATCGTCAGCCAAGGCTCGTTCGCGGAGGTTGTCGCCGCCGAACCCGAGTTCGCGCAGCAGGCCGCACTGGCCGGATTGATATGACCTCCACGCCGTCCGTTCTGCGCGTGGAGGTCGTGATCGCGGTGCACACCGTCGACCGGCCTCTGCGACGCGCAGTCCTCAGCGTGCTAGAAGATCAGGCGCCGGTCGGGGTGATCGTCGTTGCGCACAACCTCGATTCCGCTGTGCTGGCAGGCGGTCTCGCCGGCCTCGACCCGGCTCGGGTGCGGGTCGTCGAGCATCACGACGGTCTGCCACGGCCGGCGGGTCCCTTCAACGCGGGCGTCGCCGCCGTCCGGAGTGAGTACTTCGCCCTCATGGGATCGGATGACTTCTTCGAACCGGGATCGATCGCCGCGCTATTGGCCCATGCCGATCGCACCGCCTCCCTGGACGGACCCGCCGATGCCGTCATGGTCCCGCTGCGCCGACAGGGCGGTGCCGACATCCCGAGCCCCCTGCCCAGACCCGGCCGGGAGCGCGCACTCGACCCGGTGCGGGATCGCCTGTTCTACCGCACGGCTCCCCTGGGTTTGCTCCGCACCGAGAGCTGGCGTGGCGGCGGCTACCGCCTGGACGAGTCGGTGCGGACGGGCGAGGACATCGAGGTCACTGTCAGGTTCTGGACGAGCCGATCGCGGGTGACCTACGCACGTCATGCCCCGCGATACGTGATAGGCGCGGACGCCGGGGAACGAGTCACGACGGCACCGATGCCGGTGCGCGAGGGCGTCGCCCCGGTGGTGCGAATCGCCCAGGGGGAATGGGCGCAACGGGCCCCGGCGGCGGTGCGACGTTCCCTGGCCGTCAAGTTCGCGCGGGTCCATGTGCTGGGCTTCGCCATGACGCGACGCGACACCT
>JAATES010000022.1 GCA_015655615.1 Actinomycetales bacterium | reverse complement strand
GCTGGTCAGCCAGAACGTGGTGGACGAGGTGATCGACAGAGGGCTGCTGGAGGTCCTGCCGCTGACGCACATCCGGGGAAGGTCCCTCCATGACGCCTTTGTGATCGTCGACGAGGCGCAGTCCCTGGAGCGCAACGTGTTGCTCACCGTGCTGTCCCGGATCGGGCAGAACTCCCGGGTCGTCCTCACCCATGACGTGGCACAACGCGACAACCTGCTGGTGGGACGCCACGACGGCGTCGCTGCCATCATCGAATCCCTCAAGGGTCATCCGCTGTTCGCGCACATCACCCTGACCCGGTCTGAGCGGTCCGCGGTGGCCGCTCTGGTGACCGAGATGATGGAGTCTATCGAGGTGTGAGATGAGGCTCGGCACCCGGTGTGGCCGGCCTCGGCTCCGGTGGAAGGCATGGACACGTCGGCAGGTGTCGTTGGAAGGTCCCAGGGGGCCCGGGACGAACGTAAGTTACGGTAGCGTAGGTAGCGTCGACACTATCCCGAGGAATGTCCTGATGTCTGTGCCCTCCCCCTTGCCAGTCTCCGCGACCACGTCGGGGGAGGCATCCCAGGCCACCGCGGCCTTCCGTGTTGCCCGCGACTTCCTGCTCGATCATCGGGAGGACTATCAGGGTGCGGTGGACGGCTTCGTCTGGCCGGAGCTCTCGTATTTTAACTACGCGCTCGACTGGTTCGACGTCCTGGCGACCGAGCTGGATACCGCGGACCGGTTGGCGCTCTGGCTGGTCGAGGCGGACGGGTCCGAGCAGCGCCTGACCTACGCCGATCTGCGTCTCCGGTCCAACGCGGCGGCGAACTGGCTGCGGTCCGTCGGAGTCCGCCGAGGGGACCGGGTGCTGCTGGCCTTGGGAAACCAGGTCGAGCTCTGGGTGGCCGTGCTCGCCCTGACCAAGGTCGGCGCGGTGATGATCCCCACCACCACCCTGGCCGACTCGGTCGAGCTGGAGCAGCGCATCAGGCTGGCGGATGCCCGCATCGTGATCGCACGCTCGCAGGATGCGGCCGCCTACGAGTCGCTGCCGGCGCAGACCGCTGCCGGCCTGATCCGCATCGGCGCGGGTGGCGAGCTGCCGCTGCCGGGCTGGCTGGACCTCGCCGATGCCGCGGGTCAGCCCACGCAGTTCGTGGCCGACCAGCAGACGGCTGCCGGGGACCCGTTGTTCCTGTATTACACGTCGGGCACGACGGCGGAGGCCAAGCTGGTCGAGCACAGTCATGTGTCCTACACGATCGGGCACCTGTCGACGATGTACTGGATCGGCGTGCGGCCCGGGGACGTCCACCTGAACATCTCGTCACCGGGCTGGGGAAAGCATGCCTGGTCCAACTTCTTCGCCCCGTTCCACGCCGGTGCGACGGTCTATCTGTTCAACTACCGCAGGTTCGACGCGACGCGACTGCTGCAGGAGATGGGGCGCGCGGGCATCACGAGCTTCTGTGCCCCGCCGACCGTGTGGCGCATGCTGATCCAGGCTGACCTCACGGCATTGACAAACCCCCCGCACACCGTGGTGGGGGCCGGGGAGCCCCTCAACCCGGAGGTGATCGCGCAGGTCCAGGCTGCGTGGGGCGCGACCATCCGCGACGGGTACGGCCAGACCGAGACCACGTTGCAGATCGGAAACTTTCCGGGGCAGCCGGTCAAGCCCGGCTCCATGGGCAAGCCCGCTCCGGGCTACCCGGTCGTGCTGGTCGATCAGGAGACCGGCGAGGTCGTGACCACGCCGGGGCGTCCCGGCGAGATCTGCCTGGACCTGGCGGCCCGGCCGCTCGGGCTGACCAGCGGGTACCACGGCGACGAGTCCCGCACGTCCGAGGCGATGCGTGAGGGCTTCTATCACACGAGCGATGTTGCCTGGGCGGACGACGAGGGCTACATCACCTACGTCGGGCGCACCGATGATGTCTTCAAAGCCAGTGACTACCGGATCTCGCCGTTCGAGCTGGAGAGTGCCATGCTCGAACATGAGTGGGTCCGCGAAGTGGCTGTCGTCCCATCCCCGGATCCCTTGCGGTTGGCTGTCCCGAAGGCATACATCCTGCTGGTCGAGGGCGTCGAGCCGTCGCATGCCACCGCCATGGCGCTGTTCGCGTATTCCCGGGAGCGGCTGTCGCCATACAAGAGGATCCGGCGGCTCACCTTCGAGACCACGTTGCCCAAGACCATCTCGGAGAAGATCCGCCGGGTGGAGCTGCGCCGACGTGAGGCCTTGCTCTACGCCGGGCTGCCGGCCGGCCAGAGCACTCCGGCAGGAGAG
>JAATES010000045.1 GCA_015655615.1 Actinomycetales bacterium | reverse complement strand
TCCCCTGAGCGCGTCCGGCGGACAGCGAAGCGACCGCCGGTGAGGGCGGAGTCGGCGAGGAGATAGTAGGGGGCACCATGGGTGACGTCCGCGACGATCACATCCCCTGGACGGGGAAGCCGCGGGTCGATATCCGGCAGCAGACGCGGGTCGTGCGCTGTCACCTCATCCCCCGGCACCTCGGCGCATCCCGGCGGCAATGCCACATGCACCAGCCGGTTGTCTCGGGCCCGGCCCGTCACCCGGCGGGTCGCCTCGTCCTTGCGTCCGTGGCCCTCGGCCACGAGGACCTCCACCGTGCTCCCCACCAGTCTCTCGCTCTCACGAGCGCTGACGCGATCCTGGGCCGCCAGCAGTCGGGTGTACCGTTCCTGGACGACCTCGGCCGGCAGCTGGTCGGGGAGCTCGGCCGCCGGGGTGCCCGGCCGCTGCGAATACTGGAAGGTGTAGGCCGACGAGAATCTGGCCTGCGCGACCACATCGAGCGTCGCCTGGAAGTCCTCCTCGGTCTCGCCGGGGAATCCGACGATGATGTCGGTCGTGATCGCCGCCTCCGGCATGGCCTCGCGCACCTGATCGATGATGCGTAGGAATCGATCCGAACGGTAGGAGCGGCGCATCGCTCTCAGGATGCGATCGGAACCGGACTGCAACGGCATGTGCAGACTCGGCATGACATTGGCGGTCTGCGCCATGGCCTCGATCACGTCACCGGTGAATGAGGCCGGGTGGGGCGAGGTGAACCGCACCCGTTCCAGGCCCGCGATGTCACCACAGGCTCGCAGCAGCTTGGCGAAGGCGCCCCGATCGCCGAATTCCACGCCGTAGCTGTTCACGTTCTGGCCGAGCAGCGTGACCTCGACAGCGCCGGCGGCCACCAGCGCCTCCACTTCTGCGAGGATCTGGCCGGGCCTGCGGTCACGCTCCTTGCCGCGCAGATGGGGCACGATGCAGAACGTGCAGGTGTTGTTGCACCCGACGGAGATCGACACCCAGCCCGCATAGACCGACTCGCGGCGGGTGGGCAGAGTCGAGGGGAAGACCTGGAGCGACTCGGCGATCTCGACGGCCGCCTCGGTGTTGTGCCGTGACCGCTCCAGCAGCGGGACGAGTGCGTCGAGGTTGTGGGTTCCGAGCACGACATCCACCCAGGGGGCACGATCGACGATGCCGGACCGGTCCTTCTGCGCCAGACAGCCGCCGACCGCGATCTGCATGCCCGGGCGTTCCGCCTTGATCGAGGCGAGTTGGCCCAGAATGCCGTAGAGCTTGTTCGACGCGTTCTCGCGAACCGCACAGGTGTTGATGACGACGACGTCAGCATCGCCGATCGCCTCATGCCGAGCATCGGCACGGTGGTATCCGGCCTTCTCGAGCATCCCGGCGAGATGCTCAGAGTCGTGCACGTTCATCTGGCAGCCCAGGGTACGCACCGCGTAGGTACGCGAGGCGGCCGGCAGGGTGAGTTCTTCGATCGTGGACATCACGGACCATTCTAGGTGCCGCCGGGGAGCCACTCGACTGGCAGGTGACTCAGGACTCCGGTGAAGGGCCCTGCCCGGACGTCGCCACCGCCCGCAATTCGCGCACCACAGTGATCGTGACCCCACCGGGCTGCTTCCCCTCCGCATCGATGAGCCGAGCGATCACGTCCGCCACCTCTGGCAGAGCCTCGTCGCTGACCGATGCGGGTTCGACGACCACCCGCACCTCACGGCCTGCGGACATGACCAGGACCCGGCTCACCCCGGGCACCGCGGCGACCAGCGCCTCGAGCCGCGACATCCGCTCGATGTAGTGGCCGACGTCCTGCCGCCGGGCACCAGGCCGGGCAGACGAGCAGGCATCGGCGATCTGCACGAGGACCGATTCGATGGACTCATGGGGCTGCTCGTCGTGATGAGCAGCGATTGCGGAGACCACTGCCGCAGATTCTCCGTTCCGGCGAAGGAACTGCGCGCCCAGGAGGGCATGCGACCCCGGTGCGTCACTGGTGAAAGCCTTGCCGATGTCATGGAGGAGCCCGGCCCGCGAGGCCACGCTCGCGTCCGCTCCGAGCTCGAATGCCAGCTGGGCGGCGATCTGCGCGGTCTC
>JAATES010000270.1 GCA_015655615.1 Actinomycetales bacterium | reverse complement strand
CGTCACGGTGGTCAGTTGCACCGGAGGCGAGCGAGGCGACGTCCTGAACCCCAATTTCGGCCGGAGCCCGGCTGATGCGGCGGAGATGCGGGCGATCCGCCGGCAGGAGATGGCCGCCGCGGCGCTCGCACTCGGCGTGGAGCACCGGTGGCTGGGGTTTGTCGATTCCGGCCTGCCGGAGGGCGATCCGTTGCCGCCGCTGCCGGAAGGATCCTTTGCAGCTCTTGACCTTGCGGAGGCGGCGGCACCGTTGATCGCTCTGGTACGCGAGCTGCGGCCGCACGTGATGACGACGTATGACCCGCTGGGGGGATATCCGCACCCCGATCACATCCGATGCCATCAGGTCGCGGTCGAGGCCTTCCGGCTCGCGGGAGACCCGTCCGCGCTGCCGGGTGTCGGTGAGCCATGGAAGCCGCTGAAGCTGTATTACAACCACGACTTCTCGATGCGCCGCGTCCGCACCTTGCATGAGGCCACACTGGCTGCAGGCCTGGAGTCGCCTTATGGCGCCTGGGTGGAGTCGCGTGAGGCGCGCGAGATCCCGGAGCGACCGGTCACGACGCGGATCCGGGTCGACGCCTACGCGGAGCAGCGTGATGCGGCCCTGCGCGCTCATGCCAGCCAGGTCGATCCGCACGGCTTCTTCTTCGCCGTTCCGCGCGAGATCGAGTCGACGGTGTGGCCGTGGGAGGAGTTCGAGCTCGCCGCATCGCGGGTCCCGGTGGAGCTGCCTGAGCAGGACCTCTTCGCAGGCGTCGACCTGACTCGCAGCGCCAGCGCACTGCAGGCAGCGGCACCGTTGGAGGTCCCCGTCGCCGGCGAGGACGACGCGGCGACCGCCGGACCCGGCCCGGACTCCGACCGCATCGAGACGACGACCGCTACCGAGGAGATCCGATGAGCGCTCAGCCGAGTGGCACCCTGGCCGCAGGGCCCTGGACAACGGTCGGCGGTCCCACTGCCACCGTGGCGACGACGGCCACACCCTCACCGGCAGTGTCCTTGCGCGACGGGCTCAAGGACACGGATGTCTCTCCCGGCTTCGCAGGCTTTGCAGTGACTTTCGTGGTGGTGCTGGTCGTGATCGGACTGATGCTCTCGATGACTCGCCGGGTCCGGCGGATCGCCCACTCCCAGGACGCCACGCATATGGTCGAGGCCGAGGTACAAGTTCCCGACGACCGCGGCCGATGAGGGTCACGATCGCACAGGTCCCGGCGACGACGGACGTCGCTGCGAACATCGTCCTGCTGCGCGATGCGTCCCGAGAGGCCGCACGGCTCGAGGCGGACCTGCTGGTGCTGCCGGAATATGCCAGCGCCTACGACCAGCGGGGCGTGGGCATCGACATGGCCACGGACGTGGAGGGCCCCTACAGCCAGGCGATGCGCGAGCTGGCAGCTGCGTCCAGGATGACCATCGTCGCCGGTGTGACCCTGCGTGCCGACTCTCTCGGATTGCCGGAGCCGGACGCGGCCCGCGCCGTCAATGCCCTGGTTGCGGTGGGACCGACCGGCGAAGTCGCCGGGATCTACCGCAAGGTCCACCTCTACGATGCGTTCCGCACTCGTGAGTCGGACCGGCTGATAGCGGGACCGGCCAGTGCGCCACCCGTGGTGATCGAGGTCGCAGGTCTCCGAGTCGGCCTCATGACCTGCTACGACCTGAGATTCCCGGAATCGGCGCGGCGCCTGGCGGATGCCGGGGCGCAGGTGTTCGTGGTGCCCGCCGCCTGGCAGGACGGCCCGCAGAAGCTGCAGCAGTGGCAGGTGCTGGCCCAGGCTCGCGCCATCGAGAACGTCGGCGTGGTGGTGGCGGTGGGCATGCCGGGGAAGGGGCTCGTGGGCCATTCCCTGGTGGCCGGTCCGGATGGCTCTCTGGGCCCCGCGCTCGGAGCCGTCCCGGCCTTCGCGACAGCGGACATCGACGCGTCGTACCTGGAGAGGTCTCGCGAGGAGAACCCCTCCCTGGCCAACCGCCGCTTCGCGGTGGTGCCGCTCGCGGAGGCCCGCGACTGAGGACGGTCCGGCTCCGGCCTTCGCCCCGCCTGGAACCGCCGACGTCGCCGAACGGAGCGCGTGCAGCCGTCAGGACTGCAGCGTTGCCAGCATGATGGCGATGAAGTGACAGGTGAAGCCGACGACGGTCAGGGCGTGGAACACCTCGTGAAACCCGAACCAGCGCAGGCTGGGGTTGGGCCGCTTGATGCCGTAGACGACGGCACCCAGGCTGTAGGCGAGGCCTCCGATCATCACCAGCATGGCGATGGCCGGGCTGCCTGCCCGCCAGAACTCGTCGACATAGGCGATGGCCACCCACCCGAGCGCGCCGTACATGGGCACGTACAGCCAGCGGGGCGCGCCCAGCCAGAACACGCGGGACGCCACGCCGACCAGGGAGCTCAGCCACACCACCCAGAGCAGGACGGTCGCCTGGTGCGCGGGCAGCAGCATCACCACCAGCGGCGTATAGGTGCCCGCGATGATCAAGAAGATGTTGGCGTGGTCCAGGCGGCGCAGCACCGCGATGGTGCGCGGCGACCACGTGCCGAGGTGGTACGTGGCACTGATGGTGAAGAGCATGGCGGAGGTCAGGGCGAAGACCGCGCACGCGATCCGGTGGGCGGCGGTCGTGCTGAGGACGATCAGGATGCTGGCGGCCGCAACGGCCAGGGGAGCGGTGACGGCATGGATCCAGCCGCGCAGGCGGGGCTTCGCGGCGATGGCTGACGCGTCGCCGGGAGTGAGGTCTGATGGCGGCGCCACCGGGGCTGACAGAGTCATGGGCAACCTTCCGTTCGTGGGTGACGGACGCTCCAACGGCTCAGAACGAGCGGCGCTCAGTGGCATTCAGCGTAACCTACGCTTCCGTAGGTTATCTAGGACCAAGCGGAGTCCAGTACCGTGGTGGGCGTGACTTCGCGGCCCTCCCTCAGCGACCTGGCCAGTCGGCTGCCCCGGCCGCTCTACGGTGTCTATGAGGGCCGCCTCGCGGCGTCCTTGGCCAACCAGAGACTCCCCTGCCATGTGGGCGTCATCCTGGACGGGAACCGGCGCTGGGCGCGATCCTTCGGTGAACCGGCGGCCACCGGCCACCGCAAGGGCGCCGACAAGATCATGGAGTTCCTCGGCTGGTGCGAGGAACTCGGCATCGAGATCGCCACGTTGTGGATGCTCTCGACGGACAACCTCGGGCGTCGGGCGGACGAGCTGGCCGACCTCCTCTCGATCATTGAGGACGCCGTCAGCGAGCTGGCCGCCACGGGCCGCTGGCGAGTGCGGGTGGTGGGCCGGCTCGATCTGCTCCCCGACGAGGTGGCGGCGGCGTTGCGTGCCGCCGAGGACGCCACCCGGTCGATCAAGGACGGGCTTCAGGTCAACGTGGCGGTGGGATACGGCGGTCGTGACGAGATCGCGGATGCCGTCCGGGCGGCGCTGAAAGAGCGACTCGAAGCCGGGCAGACGCTCGATGAGGTCGCGAGGTCCATCGAGGCTGACGACATCGCCGCGCACCTGTACACGAGGGGGCAGCCCGACCCCGACCTGGTGATCAGGACCTCGGGGGAGCAGCGGCTCGGCGGGTTCCTGCTGTGGCAGAGCGCCCATTCCGAGTTCTATTTCTGTGAGGCGTACTGGCCGGACTTCCGCCGGGTGGACTTCCTGCGGGCGCTGAGGTCCTATTCGCTACGCGAGAGGCGTCTGGGACGATAGAAGATAGTAGCGTTGGTTCTCGGTGCGGCGTGCCCGTTCGCAGCAGAGCCGATGAACTCGAGGAAGAGCAAGGAAGAGCAACGATGCAACCCTGGTATGACCTCCCGAGCCACCGAGCGTGGCTGCAGGAGCAGACGACGAGCCTGCTGGAATTCGGACACCGGATCGCACACCCCTTGGGTGGCGCGGCGATGCTGGACGACCATGGGCAGCCCGAGCTCGACAAGCCGGTCCACACCTGGATCACGTGCCGGATGGTGCACGTCTATTCGCTGGGCGCGCTGCTCGGGATCCCGGGCAGCGCCGACATCGCGGCGTCCGCGTTGACGGGCCTGACCGGAGTGCTTCGCGACACCGAGTCGGGCGGCTGGTTCTCGGCCGTGAACGCCGATGGCACCCCGGTGGCCGAGAAGTCGGCCTATGCCCATGCCTTCGTGCTCCTGGGCTCATCCTCGGCAGCCCGTGCGGGTATCCCTGGCGGAGCGGAACTGCTGGAGGAGGCCATCGAGGTCTTCCTCTCGAGGTTCTGGGACGAGGATGCAGGCATGCTGGTCGACACCTGGAACGGGTCGTTCACCGAGTTGGACCCCTACCGGGGCATCAACGCCAACATGCACGGCGTGGAGGCCATGCTCGCCACGGCTGACGTCACCGGCGACCCGGCCTGGTTGCAGCGGGCCTTGCGCGTCGTCCGGTTCACCCTGGGTCAGGCCGAGCAGCACGGCTGGTCCATTCCCGAGCACTACGACTCGACGTGGACCCCGCAGCTGGGCTACAACGACGATCGTCGCGATGACCAGTTCAAGCCCTACGGCGTGACCATCGGGCACGGTCTCGAATGGTCCCGGCTGATCCTGCACCTGGAGGCGGCACTGCTCGCCCGTGGTCTCGATGCGGATGCG
>JAATES010000366.1 GCA_015655615.1 Actinomycetales bacterium | reverse complement strand
GAGCGCAGACGAGCCGTTCGAGGTGCGCTACGGTCAACAAGCCTACGATGACGACTGCAAATATCTAGTCAAGTTCGAGAATTCCTGCGTGGTCAAAGGGCAACCCGTGACGTTCAAGGTCACGCTCACGCGGAAGTCCGACGGCAAGGCCGCGACCGGGGCCACGCCTGACAGCCCAGAAATCTATCTGTCGAGCGACCCGAGCCACATCTCGCCGAGCAACCAGATCAAAGCGCCCGAGAGCCCAGGCGGCGTGTATGCAATCGGTGTCATCAGCGGAAGCAACAATGGAGGCTTTGGTCCTACTAATAGAAAATCGTATTACACCCCGGTGCAAGCGATTGTCGACACATACGGCGGTTCAGTGAAGCGAGGCTAGTAACCTCGCATCTTATAGACAAAGGAGTAGTCGCATGGGTAACCGTTTCGCCTCATGCTGGAACAGCAGAGGTATCGCTGCTAAAACGGTGACTATCATGGTCGCCGTGATAGTGCTAGCAGCTGTCGCATTTGGCCTATGGCTCGTTATATATGAGATGACCCGCCAGAACATCTTGGCGTGACATGGCATAGGCGACAAATGGCAACACGCTAATCAGGGTGATCTCCATAGCGGCTCATCCGAATTCAGGGTGTAGCCGCGGTCTGAGCCCGCCTGTCTCGAGCAGGCTCCTGGCGATGTAGTTGGTGATGTTGCGGAAGCCAAGCGCGCTGCCGCGGAGGTGTTCGAGGCGCCCGTTGATCGCCTCCGTCGGGCCGTTGGATGTGCCGGGTCGGTCGAAGTAGGCCAGGACATCGGCGGCCCGTTTCTTCAACGTGCGGCGCAGGGTGATGATCTCGGTGAGTGTGGCGGGCACGGCGCTGGAGACCGAGGTGATCAGGGCGGTCATGAGCTCTCGGCCGGTCGCGCGCTCAGGGTGCCGGTAGGCCTCGACCATGCGCTGGTAGATGCCCCAGGTCGCTTCGACCTGGACGTGGTCGTCACCAGCGAACAGCGCTTCGAGGCGTTGGGTCTGCTTGGCGGTGAGTAGCCCGGCGCCGTTGTGCAGGGTGCGGCGGGCACGGTAGAGCGGGTCGTCCTTGCGTCCGCGGTGCCCGCGGGTGTCGTGCTGGACTCGGCGCCTGCACCGATCCAACGCATCGCTGGCGAGCCGGACTACGTGGAAGGGGTCCATGACCGCGACCGCGTGGGGCAGCTCTTCGGCTGCGGTGGTATTGAAGCCGGTGGGGGTAGCGCCCGCTGCGATGATGCGCGAAGCGCGCAGCGGGGGAAACCCGTCCATCGCGACGACCTCGACCCCGGCGCGCCAGGCCTGGGGACGTTTGTTCAACCAGGTCTTGAAGACCTGCTTGGAACGCCCTTCGACCATGTCTAACAGCCGTGATGGCCCCGTGCCTGTGCGGGTCGGGGTGAGGTCGATGATCACGGTCACATACTTCTCACCCGTGCGCGTGTGACGCCAGTTGGGTCGACCCGGCGCGCGGTGGCAGCATTGCTGCTGCTCCGTTTCGCCGGGCCGCCCGCCGAACCCGCCGTGCGATTCTCACCGCAACGGGCTCTCCACGATTGGCTGTTGGTCAGGCCGGTGGGTCTGTCGGTGTCCACGGGGTCGGGATGCGGTAACCGCGGTAGCGGTACCGAGTGACCGTGACGGTGGCTGCGCCACGGAACCGTTGCCCGTCGTGGGCCAGGCGCCAGGTGCCGGGCAGGCAGAACCTGCGCCGCAGTTCTGGCCATCCGATGCGGTGCTTCTTGAGCAGCCACCTCGTGATCCGCTCCCATGTGTAGGAGTCGATCGCGTTGAAGATGCGTTTGGAGACACCGTGGCGGAAGTAGTTCGCCCAGCCACGCAACACCCGCCCCAGGTACTCCATGAGATACCCAGGATCGTGGTGCAAGGTGTTTCTGTGGGTCATGACCCGCACCCTGCCCTTGACCGAGGCAATCGCCTTCTTCGAGGGCTTGGTGTAGACGTACGACTTACGGCTTCCCCGCTTGCGCATCCGGCGGATGTTGAAGCCGAGGAAGTCGAACCCGTCGTCCAGATGGACCACGCGGGTCTTCTCCGCTGACAGCCGCAGCCCCATCGGGGCAAGGACGTCAACCACCACGTCTCGCAGCGCCTGGGCGTGCTCTTGCTCGCCGGTGACCAGGACGACGAAGTCGTCCGCGTACCGCACGAGCCGGAAGTTCGCCAGGTGAGGGACTGTGCTTTCAACGGTGTAACTCCGATCAAGGAGGAACACGATGAGCAAGCAATTGGCGGCGGTCCCGGTGGCCGCGTTGGAAGGGGTCGAGTCGAGCGTGGCGAGTGCGAGAGCATCAGAGTCGCAGGCTGTGGCAGCGTTGGATCGAGGGCTGGTCGCGCAGTTCGTTGGCGACGCGCAGCGGCAAGGCCTTCCCGTTGATGGCGAGGGTGGTCTGCTCGCCGAGCTGACAAGGCTGGTGCTGGAGTCTGCACTGGAGGGCGAGATCACCGATCGCCTCGGCTATGACAAGCACGAGAAGGGCGCCTCGGCAGACGGGAACACCCGTGACGGCACCAGGTCCAAGACGGTGTTGACCAAGGCGGGGCCGGTCACGATCGACGTGCCGCGGGACCGGGCGGGCAGTTTCGAGCCGAAGATCGTCGCGAAACGGCAGCGCCGGCTCGGGTCGATCGAGGACATCGTGCTGTCGTTGTCGGCGCGCGGGATGACCCACGGAGATATCAGTGCGCTCCTCGCCGACACCTACGGCAGCGAGGTGTCGAAGACCACGATCTCCACGATCACCGACAAGGTTCTGGACGGGATGAGCGAGTGGCAGAACCGGCCGCTGGACCCGGGGCGGTTTCTAGTGGTCGACGCGATTCACGTCAAGGTCCGTGACGGGCAAGTCGCGAACCGTCCCATCTACGTCGCCCTGGCCGTGACCGTCGACGGGAACCGCGACATCCTCGGGTTGTGGGCCGGGGATGGGGGCGAGGGTGCGAAGTACTGGCTGCAGGTCCTCACCGAGATCAAGAACCGTGGCGTGAATGATGTGCTCATGGTCGTGTGTGACGGGCTGCGTGGCCTGCCCGACAGCGTGAACACTGTATGGAAAGACACGATCGTGCAGACCTGCATCGTTCACTTGATGCGCAACAGCTTCAAGTACTCGTCGCGGCAGGACTGGGACGCGATCTCCCGCGGCCTGAAGCCGGTCTACCAGGCCGCGACCGTGGCGGAGGCCGAGGAACGTTTCCTCGAGTTCGCCGAAGCCTGGGG
>JAATES010000114.1 GCA_015655615.1 Actinomycetales bacterium | reverse complement strand
CAGACGAGCACCAGCGACGCGGTCCGGTGGCACCAGGGACCACACCACCTGGTGTGAGTCGACAACCATTGCAGCCTTCGGGCTGCCGAGATGCAGGCGTGGCGATAGCGCGGACGCGCACCACGCCCTGGAAAGGAACGTCATGGCCGTTGTGACCATGCGCCAGCTCCTCGAGAGCGGTGTGCACTTTGGACACCAGACCCGTCGCTGGAACCCGAAGATGAAGCGATTCATCTTCACGGAGCGCAATGGGATCTACATCGTCGACCTCCAGCAGTCGCTGGGCTACATCGACAATGCCTATGACTTCGTCAAGGAGACGGTCGCCCACGGTGGGACCGTGCTGTTCGTCGGCACGAAGAAGCAGGCGCAGGAGCCCGTCGCCGAGCAGGCGGCACGCGTGGGCATGCCCTACGTGAACCAGCGGTGGCTCGGTGGCATGCTGACCAACTTCCAGACCGTCAACAAGCGGCTGCAGCGCCTCAAGGAGCTCGAGCTCATCGACTTCGACGACGTCGCGGGCAGCGCCTTCACCAAGAAGGAACTGCTGATCATGCGGCGCGAGCGCGACAAGCTCGCCAAGACCCTCGGCGGCATCCGCACAATGAGCAAGGTCCCCTCCGCCGTGTGGATCGTCGACACGAACAAGGAGCACCTGGCCGTCGACGAGGCTCGCAAGCTGCACATCCCGATCGTCGCGATCCTCGACACCAACTGCGACCCCGACGTGGTCGACTACAAGATCCCCGGCAACGACGACGCGATCCGCTCCGTGACGCTGCTCACTCGTGTGGTCGCCGACGCCGTCGCCGAGGGTTTGATCCAGCGTGCTGCAGGCAAGACCGGTGCCGCCCAGGGCGAGGCCGCGGATGCCGAGCCGCTGGCACAGTGGGAGCGCGAGTTGCTTGCCGGTGCCGAGGAGAAGCTGGCCAAGGACGAGTCCGCCGCCGGCAGCGAGGCGACGGCTGCTCAGGCCGGGGAGATCGCGGAGGTCGCTGCTGAGGTGGCCGCCGAGGTCGCCGCCGACCCGTCGGCATCGGCAGACGAGATCGCCGCCACCGAGGTGGTGGCCGAGGCCACCGCTGACGCGGCCGTCACCGCCGAGGCCGAGGCCGTCGTCGCGGAGGCCGTCGCCGAGACGGACAACTGAGCCTCGACAACTCCGTCCAGCCCGGGGCGCGTTCGGCGCGCCCCGGGCGCCACACAGCAAGAAGGAACGAGACATGGCGAACTACACCGCCGCAGACATCAAAGCACTACGTGAGCGCACCGGCGCGGGCATGCTCGACGTCAAGAAGGCCCTCGACGAGGCCGACGGTAATGCCGAGAAGGCTCTGGAGATCATTCGCGTGAAGGGGCTCAAGGGGGTGGCCAAGCGCGAGGGCCGTTCGACGTCGGAGGGCCTGATCACCCTGGTCGTCGAGCCTTCCGCCGACGGCTCCGGCGAGGTCGCTCAGATCATCGAGCTGAACTCCGAGACGGACTTCGTCGCGAAGAGCGAGGCGTTCATCACCCTCGCCGACCGTGTGCTGACGGCCGCTGCCGCCGCGTCTGCCGCCGATGCGTCGTCCGCGCTGGCCTCTGAGGTCGATGGAGAGTCGCTTCAGACAGTCATCGACGGCACGGCCGCGACCCTGGGCGAGAAGATCGTGCTCCGCCGGACGCAGCGACTCTCAGGTGCGAAGATCACGTCATACCTGCACCGCACCGCCAAGGACCTGCCGCCGTCGATCGGCGTCCTCGTCGTGACGGACGAGAAGGGCGCCGCAGTCGCGAAGGACATCGCGCAGCACATCGCGGCGCTGTCGCCCACCTACCTGTCTCGCGACGACGTTCCCGAGGAGGCCGTCGCCAACGAGCGCCGGATCGTGGAGGAGACGGCACGCAGCGAGGGAGGCAACAAGCCCGAGCACATCATCGCGAAGATCGCCGAGAACCGCCTGGGCAAGTTCTTCGAAGACGTCGTGCTCCTCGACCAGCCATTGGCCAAGGACCCGAGTAAGAAGGTCTCCCAGGTGCTCGCCGAGGTCGGCGGCACGGTGACCCAGTTCGTGCGTTACCGCGTCGGAGCCTGACGTCCGATGGAGTGGTGCGGACCGGTCGACGGCGCCCAGCCGCGTCCGGTCCGCACCACCGCAGCACCACCGCCGCACCACATGAGGGAGAACGGACGCCGTGACCGAGACCACCAGCGCCCCACCGGCACGTCGCGTCCTGCTGAAGCTCTCCGGCGAGGCGTTCGGGGGCGGTAGCGTCGGGGTCAACCCCGATGTCGTGCGCCGGATCGCAGGTGAGATCGCCGAGGCCTCACACGCCGGAGTTCAGATCGCCATCGTCGTCGGGGGCGGCAACTTCTTCCGCGGCGCCGAGCTGGCTCAAAACGGCCTCGACCGTGCTCGCGCTGACTACATGGGCATGCTCGGCACGGTGATGAACTGCCTGGCACTCCAGGACTTCCTGGAGCAGGCCGACGTCAGCACCCGCGTTCAGACCGCCATCACCATGGGGCAGGTGGCCGAGCCTTACATCCCGCTCCGGGCGATCCGGCACCTGGAGAAGGGCCGCGTGGTGATCTTCGGTGCGGGGGCAGGCATGCCTTACTTCTCCACCGACACGGTCGCGGTGCAACGTCTGCTGGAGACCGGGGGCCAGGAGGTCCTGATGGCCAAGAATGGCGTGGATGGTGTGTATACGGCCGATCCGCACAAGGATCCGGACGCGATCCGGCTGGACATCTTGACCTACAACGACGCGCTGATCCAGGGGCTCAAGGTCGTGGATGCCACCGCGTTCAGTCTGTGTATGGACAATGACGTGCACATGCGGGTCTTCGGAATGGACACCCCGGGAAACGTCACCAAGGCGTTGCTGGGTGAGAAGATCGGAACGCTGGTGGTGACGCGCTGAGGTGCGTCCCGCTCAGCGTCAGCCCCCCAAGACTAAGGAGACACTGCGGTGATCGACGAGACCCTCCTCGAGGCTGAGGACAAGATGGACAAGGCTGTCGAAGTCGCCAAGGAGGAGTTCGCGGCGATCCGGACAGGCCGTGCGAACGCCGCGATGTTCTCCAAGATCAACGCCGAGTACTACGGAGCCTTCACCCCGCTGCAGCAGCTGGCCTCCTTCACGATCCCGGAGGCCCGCACGGTCATCATCTCCCCGTTCGACAAGACGGCGACTGCGAGCATTGAGAAGGCCCTGCGCGACAGCGACCTCGGCGTGAATCCGACCAACGACGGCAACGTCATCCGGGTCACGTTGCCCGCACTGACCGAGGAGCGCCGCCGGGAGTACGTCAAGCTCGCCAAGACCAAGGCCGAGGAGGCGCGCGTGTCGATCCGGGCCGTGCGCCGTAAGGCTAAGGAGACCCTGGACCGCCTGAGCAAGGACGGTGCTGCAGGCGAGGATGAGGTCGCGCGGGCGGAGAAGGAACTCGAAGTCGTGACGAAGGCTCGCGTCGAGACGATCGACTCATTGCTCGGTCACAAGGAGACCGAGCTCCTCGCGGTCTGATGCCGGGCACCGACGAGTCACGGATCGAGCCCGCCGCCCCCAGCACGGGCCGGCGGGGTGGCAGGGACCTGCGTGCTGCGACCGCGGTGGGCCTGGGGCTGCTCGGCGTGGTCGCACTGACCCTGCTGGTACGCAAAGAGTTCTTCCTCGTCACGGTGACGGTCCTGCTCTGCATCGCGCTGTGGGAACTGGACCAGGCGTTCGCCCGCAGGGGGCTGAGGCTTCCTCTGGTGCCGCTGTGGATCGGCACTGCCGGAATCTGCGTGTCGACCTACCAGGCGGGGCTCGAAGGCCTGCTGGTGTCGTTGATGCTCACCATTGCGGCGGCCACGGTATGGCGCCTGGTGGACGGTGGGGGAGCCTCCGCCGTTCGCGACAGCGCCGCGGCAGCGTTCGCCACCGCATATCTGCCCTTCCTCGCAGGATTCCTGATCCTGATCCTGGCCAGTGAGAACGGTCAATGGAAGGTTCTGCTGTTCGTGATGCTGGCGGTGGCCAGCGATGTCGGCGGCTTCTATGCCGGGACGTGGCTCGGTCGGCACCCGCTGGCCCCCAGCGTGAGCCCGAAGAAGACCTGGGAGGGACTGGCAGGTTCCTTCGCACTGGCTCTGGTGGTGGGCAGCGTGGGAGCCCGGCTCCTCGACCTCGACCCGATCTCAGGGATCCTGCTGGGTGTGCTGACCCCGATCAGCGCGACTCTCGGTGATCTCGCCGAATCCCTCATCAAACGCGACCTCGGTCTCAAGGACATGGGCTCGCTGCTTCCGGGCCATGGCGGAGTGCTCGATCGCATCGACTCGATGCTGCTGACCGCACCCTTCGTCTATGTGGTCTTCGATGTCTCGTCCCGCATCAGTGGATGATCCCCTCGCCTTTCCCCCTGACTCCTTGGAGCTGACGTGGCTATTCGCCCGGAGCCGCTGTCCATAGCACTCGACATGTCCGTGCCTACGCGCGGTCGGCGTGGCAAACCGCCACGGCACTTCGCAGACCTGACCCCGGCGGAGGTGGCCGAGGCGCTCGGCGGACTCGGTCAGCAGCCCTTCCGCGCCAAGCAGCTGGCCCACCACTATTTCACCCACTTCACCACGGACCCCGCCTCGATGACGGACCTCCCGGCCGGCATCCGCGATGAGGTGGCGACCGCCTTGTTCCCTCCGCTGCTGCGCGCCACTCGCGTGATGCGGGCAGACGGAGGCACTACCGTCAAGACCCTGTGGCATCTCTTCGATGACGCCAAAGTCGAATCGGTG
>JAATES010000226.1 GCA_015655615.1 Actinomycetales bacterium | reverse complement strand
TGACATCGTACCTGCGCGACCGATTCCGGGTCTGGGTCCAGGCGTCGAGGGCAGCGGGTCCTGAGGCGCGCAGTGGGATGATGTGTCAAGGACGACTGGCCTGCGCCGGACGCACTGACGCCGCTGTTCGCCCGCCCTCATTGTCCTGTTCCCGAATCGTCCCGAAAGGTCCCCGATGATCACCGCCATCGTCCTCCTGGACACTGAGACCTCGCAGATACCTGAAGTCGCCGCCGCCGTCGCAGAGCTGGAGGGTGTCAGCGAGGTCTACTCAGTCACCGGGGAAGTCGACCTGATCGCCATCGTCCGGGTGGCCCAGCATGAGCAGCTGGCCGAGGTCATCGCCGACCACATCAGCAAGGTGCCAGGGGTGCTGCGGACACAGACGTACACGGCCTTCCGCGCGTACTCCCAGCACGACCTCGCCGACGCGTTCGACCTGGGCCTCGGTGACTGACATCGCCACCACGAGCCGCCGATCACATCCCTCGATGCGGTCCTCATGCTGATCGCCGTCGTGGTGGCCGGGCTGGCCGGCGCACTGTTGCCGGTACAGACGGTCATCAACACGCGACTGGCCCGCACCATCGGGTCCACCTTCCTCGCGTCGCTGGTGTCCTTCAGTGTGGGAACCCTGGCCCTCGGCCTCGCCCTCATCGCGGTGCGACCGGCATTGCCCGCCGCGGGACTCGGCGGTTCTCCGTGGTGGATCTGGACCGGCGGGCTCTGCGGGGTGGCCTTCCTCACCTTCAACATGGTGCTGATGCGCAATCTCGGCGCCTCGGTCACGGTCATTCTTCCGATCGTGGGTCAGGTGCTGGGCGGGCTGGTCATCGACACGTTCGGCCTGATGGACGCCGGCAGGCATCCGCTCACGACGGCACGCGCGATAGGGATCGTCATCGTCCTGGCCGGAGCCCTGCTGGTCAACCTCGGTCGCCCACCGCAGCGAGACGGCGGGCCCTCGCCCCGTGCTCGGGGGCTGCTGATGGCGCTCGGCGTGCTGGCCGGAGCGGTCAGCTCCGCCCAGACCACCATCAACGGCCGGCTCGGCGTCGTCCTGGACTCCGCGCTCAGTGCGTCGTTCGTGTCCTTCGCCGTCGGCACCGTGTGCCTGGTCGTGATCACGGCGATCACTCGCCCTCGCCTGGACCGTGGGGCCATCCGTTCCCAGCAGCCGCCCTGGTGGCTGATCAGCGGCGGGTTCATCGGCGCACTCTTCGTGCTGGGCAACACGATCGGCGCACCAGTGCTCGGCACGTCTCTGACCGTGAGCGTGGTCCTGCTGGGACAGATCATCAGCAGCCTTTGCGTCGATCACTTCGGGGCACTGGGGACAGCACGACGACCCGTGACGGCACGCAAGCTCGTCGGTGCCGCCGTCGTGCTGGCCGGCGTAGCCTGCGTCCGCCTGCTGGGGTAAGGGCGCTACCCGGCCGCCGGGTCAGCCGCGTCGTCGCTCGCGGAGTCAGCGCCGGACTCGCCCAGGGCGATCACGCCGGCGTCACTCACGGCGGCCTCGGCCAGTCGCACTTCGGCCTGCAGTTCGCGGACCGTCGCCCGCAAGGCACCTTCGGCATCGAGTCCGGCAGCCGACGCACTGGCCGTGATCGCCAGCAGCAGCTGGCCCAGCTCTCGCTCGCTGCCGACGGACACCCCGCCTGTGCCGTCGCCGATCAATCCGAGTCTGCCTGCCCGGCCGAGCACCTTGCTCGCCAGAGCCAATGCGGGCAGTGACTGCGGCACGCCATCGAGCACGCTGCTCCGATCCGCCTTCTCGGCGGCCTTGAGGCGTTGCCAGTTCGCCTCGATGGCGGCCACCGAATTGTCCTTGACATCGCCGAACACGTGCGGGTGGCGGGTGCGCATCTTGGTGTTGGCGGCGGCGGCGACCTCCTGGATGTCGTAGCCCTCCCCGTCGCGCGCCGCGAGCTGGGCGTGGAAGAGCAGCTGGTAGAGCACATCGCCCAACTCCTCTTTGACGTCGTCACGCGTGCCGGTCTCGATCGCGTCGACCAGTTCGTAGGTCTCCTCGATGAGGTACTTGGTCAGCGACTCATGCGACTGCTCGCGGTCCCAGGCGCATCCTCCCTCACCCAGCAGCGTGGCCACCGTGTCGACCAGCTCGTCGAATGCGGTGGACGGGGCGGCGGCGTGCGAGAAGAGTTCTGACATGGGGTGAAGCCTAGCCAGCCTGGGTTCCCCGCGTGAACCGCGCGTGGGCGGACTCGCACTCGATGCACCGACGCGCTGCCGGTCGCGCGGCGAGCCGTTCGCTGCCGATCGGGCGTCCGCACTGCTCGCACCGCCCATAGGTCCCTGCACTGAGCCGCACCAGCGCAGCGTCCACCTCGTCGATCTGCTGACGGGCCTGTCCCATCAGGCTGGCAGCCTGCGCCTGGTCCCAGGCGAGAGTCGCGCCTTCCGGGTCGTGCTCATCGTCGGAATTGGAATCCTGCCGGGCGACCACCAGGTGGGCGACGTCCCGGGTGAGCGACGCCAGCCGCGCTCGAGCCTCGGCGCGCACCGTGAGCAGCCGGGCCTCCGCATCACTCACAGCGGCCGCCACGCCGGGCTCGTCCGGCCGGCGGCCGTCATACGCGACCCCGGTGCTGATACAGCGACAGCACGCGGTAGATCACCGTATGCAGGGGAACGGGCACGCCGGACTCTGCAGCAAGCCGGACCACCGTGCCGTTCTGGTCCTCCAGTTCGCTGGCGTGGCCCGCCAGGAGGTCGCGCTGCATGGAGGACGTCGAGTCGGGTGGCAGGCTGTCCAGCTGTGCCAGTACCTGCCGGAGGTCGTGATCCGTCAGCCGCACCCCGCGAGCGTTCGCCAATGCCTTGACCTCGTGGAGTGCTTGCACCAAGAGGGCACGGGTCGGCTCC
>JAATES010000306.1 GCA_015655615.1 Actinomycetales bacterium | reverse complement strand
GGGCGATCCCTCGGACGTCGTGGACACGCTGGGGCTCGCCGTGGTCTCCGACGATGGCCCGCTGCTGGAGGCCATCGACGCGGCCCTGGCGGCGCAGCCGGACATCGCCGCGAAGATCCGCGGTGGGAACCTGGGCCCGGTAGGTGCGATCATCGGAGCAGTGATGAAGAGCACCCGCGGGCAGGCAGACGCCGGCCGTGTGCGGGAGCTCGTTCTGGACAAGATCGGCGTCTGATGACACGCGGCCCTGAGGTCACCGGAGAGATGATCAGGCTTCGCCCGGTCCGTGCCGCGGATGCCGAGGCACTCTGGATCGGCGCGCAGGACCCGGTGACTTCGCGTCTGGTGGGACTGACCAGGACCGCAACCCACGAGGAGATCGTCCAGTGGTCGTCAGCGGTCTCCGACGATCCGGAGCGGGTCGACTATGCGATCACTGCCCTCACCGGTGATGAGATGATCGGTCACATCACCTTGGAGCGGCTTGATCAGCGAGCCCGGCGAGCTGACTTGCGCATGTCGATGCTGCCGTCGTTCCGGGGACGAGGGTACGGTCGCGAAGCGATCTTCCGCGTGCTGGAAGTCGCCTTCCAGCCCGAGCCGCGGGGACTGGGTCTGCACCGTGTGGGGCTCGTCGTGCTCGCGCTGAACCCCCGGGCATATTCGCTCTACGAATCATTCGGATTCGTCGAAGAGGGCCGGCTGCGCGACTTCGGCCCCGATGCCGACGGGTTCACCGATGGCATTCAGATGGGTCTGCTCGCGGATGAATTCGACCCCACGGCCGGCATTTATCGGCCGCAGTTCCCGCCCGCGGGATGACCTGAGCCCGCGACCGGAATCGCGGCGGCTTTTCAGCCGGCTGGCGGCGTGAGTGCAGGTGCTGCTGTGCGGCCAGTGAGACGTGTGGGGCTGCCGGAGGAGACTCCGGCAGCCCCACACGTCTCACTTCGGGTGCCACCCGTAGGCGGGGCGGTCAGGTGGTTAGGCTGTGGCGGGTACAGCGGCGGATCCCGCAGCCTCGTTCTTGACCGCGACCTTGCGAGAGTGCCGGAAGCCGAGGAAGCTGAGCGCCAGGAGCACCACGCCGCCGACGAACGCGACGATGGCGCCGATGGTCGCGAGCTGACCCATGGTCCCGAAGGCATAGGCCGTCAGCAGGATGCTGCGCAGGGTGTTGCCCATGAACAGGGTCTCACGCAGGTTCCCGAGCGCAATGCCGTCCTCGGTCGTCTTGGCATCGGCGCTGAGCTGGGTGTACTCGCCACTGACCTCTTCATAGGTGCGGCCATCGCTGGCGGCGTTCATGTGCGCGAGGATGTAGTGATCCGCGAATGCCTTCGCCTGCTTTCCGGACGAGAGCGGCTGTCCTGCGAAGGGCTCCAGGGCATCCCGATCGGCCTGGCTCGCCAGACTCGAGATGGCCTCGCCCTCGGGCATCGTGATGCCTTGGGCCTTCAACTGCTGGCTGACTTGCCCGCCTGCGAAGTTGCCGGCCCAGGTCAGCAGCACACCACCGAGTACGAGCACGATCGCAAGCACGACACCAGTGGCTGAGAGCAGCCGGTCCAGGGTCTTGCGGTCCATGGGTATTCCTCCTTGTGAGGGGTTGACTGGGCGGGCTTGTGCCGAACACCAGGTTCACGTTGTAGTGGAGCCTTCAACAACTCCGGTAAGAACATCGTCGCCAATGATTTGTCCCTGAACGCGGGTCAAAAGTCCTGACATCCTGACTAAATCGGACATTGCGACCCGTCTGCGCTGCACCATCCTTCCCCTGAGCCGTTCGAGGTCGTGCACAGTGGGATGACGATCGCGTATGTGACATGCCGGAGCAAAAGGGGTACCATGAGAACCGTGCAGACGAAGATTCTCGTAGTACTTCCTGGGCGCGTTGGCTGAGGCCTCGTCACCGGACCTCGTCTGCGCGCTCACCCCTCGATGATCCCCACAAGGGACGAGGGGTTTTTTTATGTCACCAGCAAGAGAGCATCATGGTCTTGCGGGGGACGAAGGTGGTCCACAAGACGCGCCTCCTCACGGCACTGGCATCGATGCCTCATCGGTGCCAGAGCCGGGGCTCACCTTTGACTCCCCGGCCCGCCAGCGCCTGATGAACGTCGTCTTGAGACCAGGAGATTGGCATGACACAGGAAACAAGTCCTGCGCACCCCCGTCCAGCACCGCCTGCGGTGGCGCAGGCGAGCGGCACCAGGCCAGCCGTCAGCGTCTCGGCGGAGCCGATGTCCGGAGCGCAATCCGTCGTGCGTTCCCTGGAGGAAGCCGGGGCCGAGGTGGTCTTCGGCATTCCCGGCGGAACGATCTTGCCTGCCTATGACCCCTTGATGGATTCGACCCGGCTGCGCCACATCCTGGTGCGGCACGAGCAGGGCGGCGGCCATGCTGCCTCCGGCTATGCGCACGCCACCGGACGGGTGGGCGTCACCATGGCGACGTCGGGTCCCGGTGCCACGAACCTGGTGACGCCCCTGGCGGACGCCAACATGGACTCGATCCCGCTGGTGTCCATCACCGGGCAAGTGGGGGCCTCCCTGATCGGGACGGATGCCTTCCAGGAGGCAGATATCGTCGGCATCACCCTGCCGGTGACCAAGCACAGCTTCCTGGTGACGGATCCAGCCGAGATTCCCAATGCCATCGCCTCGGCGTTTCACATCGCCTCCACCGGCCGCCCAGGCCCGGTGCTGGTCGACATCGCGAAGTCCGCGATGCAGCTCCCGACCACGTTCACCTGGCCCCAGGAGATCACTCTCCCGGGATACCACCCGGTGACCAAGCCCCATGCCAAGCAGATCCGTGAGGCGGCACGGTTGCTGGCCACGGCCAAGCGTCCGGTGCTCTATGTGGGCGGAGGCATCATCCGGGCCGGCGCCTCAGAGACTCTGCGCAAGCTGGTCGACGCCTCCGGTGCCGCGGTGGTCACGACGCTGATGGCCCGCGGCGCCCTGCCCGACTCGCACCCGCAGCACCTCGGCATGCCGGGTATGCATGGCACGGTGGCGGCCGTGGCCTCGCTGCAGAAGGCTGACCTGGTCTTCTCGCTGGGGGCGAGGTTCGATGACCGGGTCACGGGCAAGCTCTCGAGCTTTGCGCAGAATGCGACCATCATCCACGCCGACATCGATCCGGCGGAGATCGGGAAGAACCGGGCGGTCGATGTTCCGATCGTCGGTGACCTCAAGGAGATCATCGCCGACCTGCTTCCCGAGCTCGCGCGGGAGCACGAGGCTCATGGCAAGCCTGATCTGGGGGCGTGGTGGCACCAGATCGATGCCTGGCGTGAGACCTATTCGCTGGGGTATTCGCAGCCCGACGACGGACTCCTCGCTCCGCAGCACATCATCCAGCGGCTGGGGGAGCTGTCGGGGCCGGAGTCGATCTTCGTGGCAGGCGTCGGGCAGCACCAGATGTGGGCCTCGCAGTTCATCCGCTATGAGCGTCCGAACTCGTGGATCAACTCGGGCGGGCTCGGCACGATGGGCTATGCGGTTCCCGCTGCGATGGGGGCCAAAGTCGGTGCGCCGGATCGCACGGTGTGGGCCATCGACGGTGACGGCTGCTTCCAGATGACCAATCAAGAGCTGGCCACCTGCACCCTCAACGACATCCCGATCAAGGTCGCCATCATCAACAACTCGTCCTTGGGAATGGTCCGGCAGTGGCAGAGCCTGTTCTACGAGAACCGGTATTCGAACACCGACCTGCACACCGGACATGGAACCCGCCGGGTGCCGGACTTCGTGAAGCTGGCCGCGGCCTATGGCTGCGCGGGCCTGCGGGTCGAACGTGAGGACGAGATCGACGCGACCATCAAGCGCGCCCTGGAGATCGATGATCAGCCGGTCGTCATCGACTTCACGGTCTCGCGGGACGCGATGGTGTGGCCGATGGTGGCCGCAGGCGTGAGCAACGATGACATTCAGTACGCACGCGGGATCTCTCCGGCGTGGGACCGTGAAGACTGAGGGCGAAGGAGACCACAGATGACCCGCCATACCCTCTCCGTGCTGGTGGAGAACAAGCCCGGCGTCCTGACTCGCGTCGCCGGGCTCTTCGCCCGGCGCGCCTTCAACATCCACTCGCTCGCCGTTGGCCCCACCGAGCATGAGGAGCTCTCCCGCGTCACCGTGGTGGTGGACGTCGATGAGCTGCCGCTCGAGCAGGTCACCAAACAGCTCAATAAGCTGGTGAACGTCATCAAGATCATCGAACTCGACGACCACGCGTCGGTGCAGCGTGAACTTCTGCTGGTGAAGGTCCGTGCCGACCTCGCCATCCGCAGCCATGTGCTGGAAGTCGTCGAGCTGTTCCGGGCGCACGTCGTCGATGTCTCACCCGAAGCCGTCACCATCGAGGCGACCGGGAACCCCGGCAAGCTGGTCGCGTTGCTGGCCGCGCTGGAGCAGTTCGGGGTCCGCGAGATCGTGAAATCGGGAACGGTGGGCATCGCCCGTGGGTCCCGATCCATGACGGACCGTGCTCTGGAACGGGTGCCTCGTCCCGCCTGACCCGCCATATCGCTCTTGTCTACTTCCATCACTGACCGATCAATCAAGGAGAATCCACTGTGGCTGAGCTGTTCTATGACGACGATGCCGATCTGTCCATCATCCAGAGCAAGAAGGTTGCCGTCATCGGATACGGCAGCCAGGGACACGCCCATGCGCTGAATCTGCGCGACTCCGGCGTCGACGTCCGCGTGGGCTTGCGAGTGGGTTCTGCGTCGCAGGCCAAGGCCGAGGACGAGGGCCTGCGCGTGCTGCCGATCGCCGAGGCCGTCGCTGAGGCGGATGTCGTGATGATCCTGGCACCTGACCAGCACCAGCGGTCGCTGTACGCCGAGGAGATCGCCCCGAATCTGAAGCCCGACGCCGCGCTGTTCTTTGCGCATGGCTTCAACATCCGTTTCGGCTACATCAAGCCCGGAGCCGGGCACGATGTCGCCATGGTGGCCCCCAAGGGTCCGGGCCACACCGTGCGGCGTGAGTTCGTCGATGGGCGTGGTGTGCCCGTGATCGTGGCAGTGGAGCAGGACGCCTCGGGCAGTGCCTGGGCCTTGGCGTTGTCCTACGCGAAAGCCATCGGTGGTCTGCGTGCCGCGGGAATCAAGACGACGTTCACCGAGGAGACCGAGACCGATCTGTTCGGTGAGCAGGCGGTGCTGTGCGGCGGGGTCTCGCAGCTGATCGAGTACGGTTTCGAGACCCTCACCGAGGCGGGCTACCAGCCGGAGATCGCTTACTTCGAGGTCTTGCACGAGATGAAGCTGATCGTCGACCTCATCTGGGAGGGTGGCATCACCAAGCAGCGCTGGTCTATCTCCGACACCGCGG
>JAATES010000100.1 GCA_015655615.1 Actinomycetales bacterium | reverse complement strand
TCAGGCATCCGATGGGCCGGTCGTCCGGGAGGTCGCTCGGCTTGGCGAGCCCCTCCAGACCGATATCCCGCTATTGCAGGAGCTGGACGCCGCGGGCATCCGGCCGCGTGCCCAGGTGACCATCACGCACCATGATGGCGTCTATTCGGTGGGAGCAGTGGACTCAGAGTCTGTGGTTGACCTCACTGACGAGGTGGTCCGTCACATCTTTGTCGCCGTGTGAGAGCGGTCGGATGAGTGCGCGTCAGCCATCCGGACTCGGTCGTGATCTGAACGTGACATTCCGGCCGGGTCGGGGGTAGCATCGATAAGTCTTCGCCGCACCTGTGGTGGAGGTACCCGGACGGTACGCCTAGCCCCGTCGCCGTCCCGGGTCGTTGACGATCTTGACGGGGACGGGGGAACCACCTTCGGGCACCGCCAGCGGTGCCCTCGGGGTGAAGCCGTAAGGGCGGATGACTTCTTCCGCCCGACCGGCCGGGCAGCTCTCCGGCCCGAACCCGACAGCTCACTTCGTAGGCGCAGGGAGACTCACGTGACAGGTGCATCACACGGACGGCATCGCGCTCCATGCCGTCCCATCACTCCGCTCACCGTGTGGGGCCGAGCCGCCCATGACGCCGCTGGCGTGGCAGGCCGTCGCACCGCTGTGGCGGTGGCATCGGGAAGCCTGCTGGCGACGGGAATGGTCGTGACCACTCCCGTCGCGGTTGCGGACACCCCTGCGGTGACCGCGGACGTCCAGGCGCTGACGGCTCCCGTGCGCGCGGTTGCTGAGGCGGCACCTGCCGTCGTCGTCGCCGAGACCGCAGTGTGGACCGTCGAAGACTCCGCCATCACGGTCAAGGCCGCTCCCAAGCCGGAGCCAGTGATCGCGCAGACCCCCACCAGGACTGCCTCGGCGGCATCGAGGTCCGCCGCCCGCACGGCGTCGTCTGATGACGACACTGACTCTGCCGCGGATGACTCCACGAGCGAGCAGGCAGACGCCTCCGTTGCGCTGGACGATGTGGACCTCAGCGACGTCGAGCAGCGCGGTCAGGCGATCGTGGACATCGCCAAGCGGTACATCGGCATCCCTTACGTCTACGGCGGATCCACTCCTGCGGGATTCGATTGCTCGGGGTTCACGTCCTACGTGTACGACAAGGTCGGCATCGACCTTCCGAGGACGTCGAGTGCCCAGCGTCACGCCGGCCAGGTGGTCTCGGCCGACGACGCTCTGCCGGGTGATCTCGTCTGGAACCCCGGACACATCGCGATCTACGTGGGCAACGGCAAGGTCATCGACTCCCCACGGCCCGGCAAGTCGATTTCCATCCGCAAGATCTGGTACTCGAACCCGGTTTTCATCAGGCTTCCGAAGTAGTCAGCCCGGTGATCTACGGGACCGTCGGCCGAGCCCGGTCCCAGACAGGAATGACCTTCTCGGTTGTGGCATTTCTTGCTGTCGTCTTCCCCATGTGAGGGTAAAGTCGTAGAGGAAGGGTGCTGCAGAGCGGCAGGACGTTCCTGGTGTTCACCATCTCGTGGCAAGGCACCCCGTGCAGGTTCTCCTCGAAGGAGTGCATCATGCCAGGGTCACAGATCATCGTCGGTGTGGACGGTTCTCCCGCCAGCAGCCACGCGCTCAATTGGGCCATGCGGCAGGCAGCCAAGACCGGACAGTCGCTGTCTGCGGTGTGTTCTTATTCGCTGCCTTCCTTCACGGTCGCCTCGCTGGACGGCGGGTACGCGGCACTCGATGATGCGGCCATCGCCTCAGCCGCACGTCAGGTGTCCGAGGATGCCCGGTCTCGGGCCGCGGCGGCTGGTCTGACGGCGACTGCCCAGGTCATTGCGGGCGATGCAGCAGGGGCATTGATCGAGGCGAGTCACGGTGCTTCTCTCGTCGTGGTCGGCACCCGTGGTGGGTCGGGATTCCCCGAGCGGCTGCTGGGAACCGTCTCCTCGGCACTGCCCGCACATGCGGCCTGCCCGACGGTGGTCGTCCCCTACCGGTACGGAGCGGAGGCGCGGGACGCAGCAGGCGCCGATGGGGCCGATCGGCTCCCTGCCGTGCGACGCATCGTGGTGGGAGTGGACGGGTCGGCCACGGCCCGGGCTGCATTGCGGATCGCACTGCGGGAGGCGAAGCTGTGGAACGCCGAGCTGGTCGTGGTGGGAGGCGTGCCGATTGCCTCTGGTTCCGGGCTTCTGGCGTGGTTGCCGGCCACCGTCGACCGTACGCAGGTGATGTCGGATGTACGCTCCGGAGTGGAGCGCGTCGTCCAGGAGTTCTCCCAGGAGGTCCCTGGCGTCACGACCAAGGTGGTGGTGATCGACGGCACCGGTGCTGAACTCCTCACGGAGTTCTCGGGATCGGCCGACCTGCTGGTGCTGGGTTCG
>JAATES010000252.1 GCA_015655615.1 Actinomycetales bacterium | reverse complement strand
TGCACGAATCATTCCCATGACCAGCAGAAGAGGGACCGTGATGAAGACTTCACGCCGCCGGATCTCGACGATAGCCGTGGCGCTGCTCTGCGCCTCGTCATTCCTACCGCTCAGCGCGGCGCAGGGTGCGGGCCTCCCCGTCAGCCTCGACGACGCGAAGGGCAGACTCGTCGAGTTCGAGCGCCTGGGCCTGGCCAGCGATGTCGACGAGCAGCTCGACTACATCTCCCAGCAGGACCCGGCACAGGGCCAGGTGTGGTCCTCGATCGTGGACTACTGGAACTCGTCGCTCAACCACTTCTCGGTCACCGGGACCGCGGACCCGACCAGCCCGGCCGGCGTGCCCGACGGGCTGCCCAACGACCGCTCACACGTCTTCGTGGTGCTCGGCAACAAGCTGAACTCCGACGGGACCGCGCAACCTGAGCTGACCGACCGGATGAAGGTGACGCTGGCCGCTGCCACGAAGTACCCGAACTCGCGGATCCTCGTGACCGGAGGCCACACGGCCGGCAAGGAGCTGGACAGCGAAGGCGAGGTCATGGAGGACTGGCTGCTCGCCAATGGCGTCGCCGCCGACAGGATCATCGTCGAGACCCAGTCGGCTGACACTCCGGACAACGCCACCCTGTCGATGCCGCTGCTGTATGCGATGACGGGTGCCGACAAGGTGTCGTCGGTCTCGGTCATCACCAGCAAGTGGCACGCCCGCCGTGGAAACGTCTTGTTCGCTGCCGAGACCGTGCTGCTCCAGAACTACCTGGGCCTGTCCAGCCCCATCGAGCTCAAGCCCGGACCCAGCTGCGTGACCTCCAACTGCGGCAACAGCGGCTACGTCGACCCTCCCGGCTACCCCAACAGCAGCGAACGCAATCTCATCGCGCAGAACGTCGCCAAGGTGGCCAGCAACGTCGGCCAGCATGCCAACGGTGGTCCCACGGCCGGAGTCACCACCGCGTACGACGCCTTCCGTTCGACCACTGACGCCCTCCGCTCCAAGCTGGCCAAGGTCATCTACTTGCAGCAGTCCGGATTCGTCGGGAATGACGCCAGCCCGCGCAGCAACACGGCTGACGTCACACGTGCCATTGCCGAGATCGGCGACACCTCCGCCACCTATGCGAAGGAACTGCCTGCCTTCGTCGCTGCCTGGGACGCGGCACTGCGCCCCCAGACCGTCAGCGACGCCATTCCGGGCAACCTGGCGACCACCAAGCACGCCTTCGTGCTGATGGGTGCCGACAGCGGGACGGGCACGGCGAACGCGAATCGCATCGCTCTCGCGAAGACGGCGCTCGCGCAATACCCGGACTCGATCGTGGTGGTGGCAGGCAACTCCGCAGAGCTGTCGGCTGACTACACCGGGCTGACCACAGGCACGGGCAACGTCGCCGCCAGCCGGATCAAACTCGCAGCGGCGAGCACCAACGCGCCCCAGGGTGCCGTCAATGCCATGCGGGTCCTCTACGACCTCAGCGGCGCTGTCACGAGCTACACATTGATCGTCTCCGGGAACTACGTGCGCCGGCCCACCGTGCTCTTCGCTGCTGCTGAGTTCCAGCAGCGCCAGGCGCACCGGGCCGACTACCAGATCGTGCCGACCCGGGCCATCGCCGAGCCGTCCACCGGCAGCGGGGACGCCAGCCTTCCCGATGCGTCGGCGCGCACCACCATCATCAACAACGTCACATCGAGTGATCTCCTCGGGGTCGCCAGCGAGTACACCTCGGTGAACTCGAACCCTCCTGCGTTGTCCACCCTGACAGCCCTCACCGTCACGGCTCCGGGGCGGACCACCTACCTGCTGGGTGACACCTTCGACCCCGCAGGCTTCACAGTGACGGCCACCCTTGACAACGGCACGTCCCGGGCAGTCGACGTCACGAGCCTGGTCACGGCGCCATCCGTCGACACCAGCACTGTCGGCACGAATCGGGCCGTGACCGTGACCTACGCCTACCGCGGGGTGACGAAGACGGCCTCCTACGAGGTCACCGTCCG
>JAATES010000028.1 GCA_015655615.1 Actinomycetales bacterium | reverse complement strand
CCAGCCTGGAACCACGGCCAAGGAAATCACCCTGGCGGTCATCGCGAAGACCGGAACGGGCGGCGGGCAGGGTTACGTCCTCGAATACCGTGGCGAGGCGATCCGCGCACTGTCGATGGAAGCCCGGATGACGATCTGCAACATGTCGATCGAGGCGGGGGCCCGGGCAGGGATGATCGCCCCTGATCAGACGACCTTCGACTACCTGCAGGGCCGCCCCCACGCGCCTGAGGGAGCCGACTGGGATGCGGCCGTCGATTACTGGAAGACCCTCAAGACCGATGACGACGCGGTCTTCGACGCCGAGGTCGTCCTCGAGGCAGGAGACCTGGAACCCTTCATCACCTGGGGGACCAACCCCGGCCAGGGACTCCCGCTGAGTGCGAACGTCCCCGTGCCCGCGGAGATCCCAGACGAGAACGACCGGGTCGCCGCTGAGCGCGCCATCGAGTACATGGGGCTGAACCCGGGGACGCCATTGCGTGACATCAAGGTCGACACGGTCTTCATCGGCTCCTGCACCAACGGTCGGATCGAAGACCTCCGGACTGTCGCCAAGGTCATCAAGGGCCACCACAAGGCGGATGCCGTGCGGGTCCTGGTCGTCCCTGCCTCTGCGCGGGTGCGGCTGCAGGCCGAGGCTGAGGGCCTGGACCGGATCTTCGAGGACTTCGGAGCTGAATGGCGCAACGCGGGATGCTCGATGTGCCTGGGGATGAACCCGGATCAGCTCAAACCGGTCGAGCGGTCCGCCTCCACGTCGAACCGCAACTTTGAAGGACGCCAGGGCAAGGGCGGGCGCACGCACCTGGTCTCGCCACTGGTGGCCGCTGCCACGGCCATCCGCGGCACGTTGTCCTCCATCGCCGACCTCGTGGCGGAGGACCCGTCATTCTCACTTCTCGACCCGGCGGCCTTGACCGGCACCCCGCTCGCACCTCTAGACCCGAACGTCCTCGTCCAGGTCTGACCGCCACTCTTACCCCATCCCAATGGAGGCCCGGCGCCAGAGAGACTGCGCCGCGACAGATCGCCGCGGCAGGCACACCGAGCCCCTCAGTTCAGGAGAGTTCCACTATGGAGAAGTTCACCACGCACACCGGCGTGGGCGTCCCGTTGCGCCGCAGCAACGTGGATACCGACCAGATCATCCCGGCGGTCTACCTCAAGCGCGTCACCCGCACCGGCTTCGAGGACGCACTGTTCGCGGCCTGGCGCAATGACGACTCGTTCGTCCTGAACCAGCCCGCCTACACGTCCGGCTCTGTGCTGGTGGCGGGGCCCGACTTCGGAACCGGGTCCTCGCGTGAGCATGCGGTCTGGGCGCTCAAGGACTACGGATTCCGGGCCGTCTTCGCATCCCGTTTCGCCGACATCTTCCGGGGCAACTCCGGCAAGCAGGGGTTGCTGGCTGGTCAGATGGCGCAGGAGGACGTCGAACTCCTATGGAAGGTCCTGGAGACCAAGCCGGGCACGGAGATCACCGTCGACCTCGAGGCGAAGACCGCCACCGCTGAGGACGTGACCCTCGCGTTCCAGGTCGATGACTACACCCGCTGGCGCCTCTTGGAGGGCCTGGACGACATCGGACTGACCCTGCAGCACGAGGCGGACATCACCGCGTTCGAGGCCAAGCGCGAGTCCTGGCGTCCCCGGACGTTGCCCGCCAAGCACCTTCCCAAGGTCGAGATCGAGGCCGCGCGACCGGTGTCGTGAGGGACGAGAACGCTGGCGACCGTATCGCCCTCCGGGGTGGCCGTGTGCGAGCCGGTAAGGTGGTCCGGTGACTCCTCGCCAGCGCCGTGCCGACGGACGAACGCCGATGTACCGGATTCTGGCGACGCTGCTGCGGCCCTTCCTGGCTATGGTGGCCCGCCGGGACTGGCAGGGGGCGCAGTACCTCGATCGCCCGGGCGGCTACATCGTGGTCGCCAACCACGTCAGTGACATCGACCCGCTCACGACCGCGCATCTGCTGTATGTGCAAGGCCGGGCCCCCAAGATCATGGCGAAGGACTCGCTGTTCCGGGTACCGGTGCTGGGCTGGTTCTTGCGGGGCACCCATATGATCCCGGTCTACCGGGGGACGGCGAATGCCGCAGACTCGCTGGTGGCTGCCACCGAGGCGCTCGAAGCCGGCGAGGTGGTGCTGATCTTCCCCGAGGGCACGCTCACCAAGGATCCTGCGCTGTGGCCGATGACGGCCAAGTCCGGGGCCGCCCGGCTTGCGCTCACCAGCGGGGTTCCGGTGATCCCGGTGGCACAGTGGGGAACGCACACGATCCTGCCTCGGGGAACCAAGGTTCCCCGGATCCACCGGCGCCATGACGTGCACGTGCACGTCGGCCCGCCGGTGGATCTGGCGGATCTGCAGGGCAAGCCGATCACCACAGCGGTGCTGACCGAGGCCACGGGCCGCATCATGGACGACATCGTCGGAGGGGTCGAGGCGATCCGGGGCGAGCAGGCTCCGGCACAGCGATACGACCCCCGGGCTGCTACGCGTGGTGCGTCTTCCCCGACGGTGAAGCCCCCAGCCTCGTCACCATCCCCTGACCGTGAGGACAACACATGATCGCCGCAGTGCTGGGTTCCGGAGCCTGGGGAACGACGTTCTCCGCAGTCTTGGCCGACTCGGGTTGCGAGGTCCGACTGTGGGGCCGCGACCTGGCGGTGGCCGACCAGATTAACGCGACCCATCGCAACGACAAGTACTTGCCGGGCGTCACGCTGCCGGTCGGCGTCTCGGGGACATCCGATGCGGCCGCTGCCCTGGCTGGAGCCGACATCGCGGTCATCGCCGTGCCCTCGCAGAGCGCCCGGTCGGTGCTGACACCGCTTGCCGGCCTGATCGGGGAGAGCGCTGTGGCGGTGTCCCTGATGAAGGGCGTCGAGCTGGGGACGGACAAGCGGATGAGCACCGTCATCGCCGAGTCGTTGCGACTTCCCGCCGCCCGTGTCGCCGTGGTATCCGGGCCCAACCTCGCCGGCGAGATCGCCGCCCGGCAGCCGACCGCGACCGTCGTGTCCTCGATCGATCCGCAAACCGCCGCGTTGGTGGCCAAGGCCTGTTCGTGCGAGTACTTCCGCCCCTACACCAACGGCGACGTCGTGGGCGTGGAATTATGCGGCGCCGTGAAGAACGTCATCGCGCTGGCCGTGGGCATCGCCCAGGGCCAGGGCATGGGCTACAACACCACGGCCACCGTGATCACCCGGGGGCTGGTCGAGATCACCCGGCTGGGACTGGCCCTGGGCGCCCATGCGGAGACCTTCGCCGGACTCGCCGGTATGGGCGACCTCGTCGCGACGTGCGCCTCACCGTCCTCACGGAACAACGCGCTGGGCAAGCATCTGGGACAGGGCAAGACCCTGGACGAGGCGGTGACCGCCACACGCGGGACTGCGGAGGCCGTGAAGTCGAGTACGTCCGTCCTGGAGCTCTCCCGCTCGGTCGGCGTGGAGATGCCCATCACCGAGGCGGTCGTCGATGTGCTCCACCGCGGACTGCCGGTGGCCGACATGGGCCGGCGACTGCTCACCCGGCCGCACAAGTCCGAGGGGCTCGACGGCCAGGTGCTCGACCTCGAATCCTTTTAACGTCCCTGGCGCCGTCCGGCTGCTCGCAGCGCCTGATCGAGGTCAGCCCACAGGTCCTCGACGTCCTCGATGCCCACACTCATCCGGATGAGGTCATCCGGCACGGTCGGCGATTCCGTCGCGAAGCGCCGACGACGCTCCAGCGAGGACTCCACTCCGCCCAGGGACGTGGCCGGTACCCACAATCGCACAGCGGCGATGAGCTGGTCCGCCCCTGACGCACCACCCCGGGGACGTAGGCCGATGATCGATCCGTATCCGTCCATGATGCGGCTCGCGGTCTCGTGACCAGCGTCCTGAGGCAGCGAGGGGTGCCGGACCTCCACGACGTCGGCATGTCCGGTGAGTCGTCGTGCCAGGTCGGCTGCGCTGGCCTGGGACCGTTCCACGCGCAGGGACAACGTCCGCAGGCCCCGGAGCGCGAGCCAGACCTCCCACGGCCCGGCGATGGCACCGTGATGGGTGCGGTGATGCCACAGCCGCTGGTGCAGGGCCTCGTCGTCGGTCAGTGCCATTCCGAGCACGACGTCGCTGTGACCGGCGAGGTACTTGGTCACGGAGTGCACCACGATGTCTGCGCCCCACGCCAGGGGTCGCTGGACCAGGGGAGTCGCGAACGTGTTGTCCACGCCGACCAGGGCGCCGGCCTCATGGGCAGCCACGATGATCGCTGGCAGGTCCGCGACCTCGAGCATCGGATTGGTGGGCGATTCGATCCAGACGAGGTCGGCGCCCGCGCTGGCTGCGATCACGGCATCGGTGTCCGCCACGTACACCCGCTCCACGGTCACGGCATATCGCTCGGCCAGCTCGTCGGCCAGGATCAACGTGGCGTGGTAGGCGTGCCGCGGCACGACGACCTTGCCTCCGGCGGGGACCACCGAGAGCACTGCCGCGATGGCGGCCATGCCCGAGCCGAACACCAGCCCCGGCAGCCGCGCGCCCTCCAAGGTCGCCACGGCCTGCTCGAAGGGTGACCAGGTCTCGGTGTCCCACCGGGTGTAGAGCTTCTCACTCGCAGGCGGGGTCCCCTGGGACACATAGGTCGATGACAGCACGATGGGCGGATTCACCGGGGCGCCCGGGTCCTTGGCCGGACGTCCGGCGACGACGGCCAGCGTGGCCGGAGTGAGCTCGGGGACTGGAACGGCCGGAACCTCGGCAGGGGCGTTCTGGGGTGGCATGGATCCACCCTAGTTCGCCTCGTCAGGCGTGGCTGGGCCGGGTCGCGGAGTGGACCGGTACGATCAGTTCTGCATCCAACGCCGAATCGAAGGTGGGTCAGGTCGTGCCCTCATCGCAGTTGCCCGTCCCGGAGATCGCCGGCTCCGCCACCACCGGAGGCGTCCGCCGTCCGCGTGTCCTGCTGCTGTTCGGCGGCCGTTCGGGAGAGCATGCGATCTCCTGCGCGACGGCGGCCGGCGTGATGCGGGCCATCGACCGGGACCGCTACGACGTCGTCCCGGTGGGGATCACCCGGGAGGGCCACTGGGTCCTGGTGGCGGACACCCCTGAGCTCTGGGAGATCCACTCCGGGCGGCTCCCCGAGGTCACCGCAGCGTCCGGTGGCGAGGTGATCCTCCCGATGGGCACCGGGCAGCGTGAGCTGCGGGTGCTCGACCGCGGGGAGTTCCCGCGCGAGCTCGGCAACGTGGACGTCGTACTGCCGCTGCTCCACGGGCCCTTCGGCGAGGACGGCACGCTGCAAGGTCTGCTGGAGATGGCCGATGTGCGGTACGTCGGCTCCGGGGTCCTCGCCTCTGCCGTGGGCATGGACAAGCACTTCATGAAGGTCGTGCTGGCGGGCCAGGGCATTCCGGTCGGACCGTTCGTCACCGTCTTGCCGGGCCAGTGGCAGCGGGACCGGGCCGGGGTGCTGGCGGCGCTGGAACCGCTCGGGCTCCCGCTCTTCGTCAAACCCGCTCGGGCGGGATCGAGCCTGGGGATCAGCCGGGTGACCGATCTGGCCGACCTACCCGCAGCCATCGCCGAGGCGCATCGCCACGATCCCAAGCTCGTGATCGAAGCGGGGATCGTCGGCCGGGAGATCGAGTGCGCGGTGCTCGGCGGCCGCGAGGGGCAGCGTGCCCGGGCATCCTTGCCCGGCGAGATCGTGGTGACGGACGCCGCCCACACGTTCTACGACTTCGAGGCCAAGTACCTCGACGAGGCCAGCGTGCGGCTGTCCTGCCCCGCCGACCTGCCAGACGAGGTCATCGCGCGGGTTCGTGAGCTCGCGGTGCAGACCTTCGAGGCCGTCGGCGCGGAGGGACTGAGCCGGGTCGACGTCTTCGTCCGGCCGGATGGTTCCGTCGTCGTCAACGAGATCAACACCATGCCCGGCTTCACACCGTTCTCGATGTATCCGCGCATGTGGGACCGTACCGGAGTGGGCTATGCCGACCTCCTCGACGAGCTGCTTCAGCTCGCCTTGGAGCGTCCGCTCGGCCTGCGGTGAGGACCGCCTGGGCACCTATTCGCAGGAGGCCGAGACCGGAAGCGCCTGGGCCGCAGGAGCGAGGTCGGTGAGCACGGCTGACGGCTGTTCCAGGCCAGCGGCCGTGGGAACCCGGACCTCCAGCGCGGGGTCACGCCCGTAGGTCACGAAGATCCACCCGGTGAGCGTCTGCGAGGCGATCCAGTCATAGGTGACCTTGGACGTGGTGATCGACAGGCACTCCGTGCTGGGACCGGGCTGCTCCACACCGCAGCGCAACGTGATCGCCTGGCCGGCGTCGCCCCAGGCGGTGGTGGCCTGACTGGTGGTCTGTCGTTGCGGGAGGTCCATCAGCGTGTCCGGGGCATTGAGCACGGCCATCGCGCACAGCGGATCGGTCGCCTGGCTTGCCACCGGCACGGCGATCGTCGGTGAACAGCCTCCGAGGGCCACCGTGGTCACGACGCTCGCCGTCACAGCGGTGAGGAGCTTCAGGGCACGACGCGGCCAGCGCTGAGAACTCACCTGCCCACCGTACACACTCGGGGCCTGACAGTAGGCTCGTACCATGCTGCTGACCGTCGCCGAGTTGTCCGAGCAGGCACTGCTCGCACGGTTCATCCCGCTCCTGGGTGCCACTCCGCGGGCGCTGGTGGGGCCCGGTGACGACTCGGCCGTCGTCGCCGCGCCGGATGCCCGTTTCACGGTGTCGACGGATGTCCTGGTCGAGGACCACCACTTCCGCAGGGCCTGGAGTTCGGGGGCGGACATCGGGTGGCGGGCCATCATGCAGAATCTGGCTGACGCAGCGGCCATGGGAGCGCAGCCCACGAGCGTGGTGGTCGCCCTGGTGCTGCCGCCAACGACTGCAGTCGCCTGGGTGGAGGACCTCGCCCGGGGCATGGCGGCGGCGTGCTCGAAGTACGGTGTCGAGATCGTGGGCGGGGATCTGTCAGCAGGCCCGGTGATCGTGGTGGCGGTGACGGTGCACGGCGATCTGCAAGGCCGCGATCCGGTGCTGCGATCCGGAGCGAGCGTGGGCGACCAGGTCATTCATGCGGGTCTCCGAGGTTGGTCCGCCGCCGGGTTGATGAGCCTGGAGCAGGGTCGCGATGCGACCGACCGCGTCCTCGCCCCTGTCATCGGAGCCTTCGTGCGCCCGGACCCGCCGATCGCCTCCGGTGTCGTCGCGGCGCGCGCGGGAGCCACGGCGATGATCGACCTGTCGGACGGGCTAGTCAGGGACGCCGGGAGGATCGCGGCCGCCAGCGGGGTCACGATCGACTTGTTGGACCCGTTGGCCGCATTCTTGTCGGACGTCTCCGAGCTCCGGGTGGTCGCGCATGTTCTCAGCGCCGGACCCGATGGCCATGACGACCTGGTACGGCACTGGCTCCTTGCCGGGGGTGAGGACCACGGCATGTTGGCCACCCTCCCTCCCGATGCGATCGTGCCGCCGGGATTCACCCGCATCGGTAGGGTCGTGAGCGCGGCGTCTCCGCCCACGGGCGAGCCGGGGCAGGACAGCCCGCCCCTGGTCACCGTGGAGGGCGAGGTCCCAGCCGCGCAGAGCGGGTGGGACCACTTCCGTTCGGCCTGAGAGCGGGGAGGCAGTCGGGAATCAACCGCGACGATACCGGACCTCCAGAACGGCGATGCCTCCGATGTCGATGCTGCGTTCCGTGGCATCGGACGTAAAGCCATGGCGCCGATAGAACTGGCGCGCCCGGACATTGTCAGCCTGCACCCACAGCGTCAGGGGAGAGCCAGCAGGGACGTCATCGAGCAGGGTCCGCATGAGGTTCCGCGCAACGCCTCGTCCCCAGACCTCGGGATCGAGGTAGATCGCGTACAGCTCCAGCGTTCGGCGTCCGGCATCCTCGTCGCGCGAGTCCCCGAGCGAGGCGAAGCCGAGCACACGACGATCTGAGGCGGCGATCCAGGTGGTGGCGTGGCGTGACTCGAGCACGCCACGCCAGTATTCAGCCCGCTCGGACTGGTCCAGCGACGCCAGGTAGTCGGCTTGGGCCGCATCCGAGGCCGCATGACGCCAGGCCGCGATGTGCACGCGCGCGATCGACGGAGCGTCGGCGACGACGGCCTGCCGGACCACAAACTCCTCAAGTTCCCCGTCCATGCTGCAAGCGTGCCACGCAGGAGTGCTGGGGCCAACCTCCCTGGGGAGGCCAGCTGCGCCCGACGCGGCACGTGGCGCACTGATCCGGACATGACGGAGCCCGTGTGAGTTCAGACTCACACGGGCTCTGACGAGGGGTGGTGGCTCAGGCCGACCGCACGACCTTGTCGGCCTTGAGGCACGACGTGCACACGTTGAGACGCTTGGGCGAGCCCTTCACGATGGCACGCACTCGCTGGATGTTCGGGTTCCAGCGGCGCTTGGTACGCACGTGGGAGTGCGAGACACTGTGCCCGAAACTCGGGCCCTTGCCGCAGACGTCGCAGTTGGCAGCCACGGTTTCTCCTGATCGTCGGTACGCGGACACCGGAGCGTCCGCGAAGTCATGGTGGGGTGCCCGGCCTTGGTCGTCCGCGCACACAAGTGCCTCAATCGAGTTGGGGCAACTACGACAGACTAGCCGAACTGGCGGCGCGGCTCAAGTCCCCAGGACTTCACGCCCTGGCGTGTGCGAGTCCCCACAGAAGCCGGGGCAGATCATCGCCGTGGTCTGCCTGCTGCGCGACACCGACCCGTCGTTCTCACGCGATGACCGAGGTGTGGGAGACACTGGAGGGCACCGTCGTCGGTGTCGGGCGCACGATCCGGTGCTGCCTACGAGGTTCCAGGGCCGAGGGACGTCGTGACTGCAGGGCATCGGGACTGCTGCACCACGGGACTGCTGCACGATCAGATCGCAGGTCGACGAGACAGGGAGAGTGACGCAGGTCATGACCGGGATCACGCACCTGACCGCCGAGCATGTGAGGGCCTGGGCGCGAGAGTCCGTCGGCCGCCTGAAGCAGTCCCGCGAACGACTCGACGCTGCGAACGTCTTCCCCGTGGCCGATTCCGACACCGGCACCAACATGTGGCTCACCCTGTCCCACGGCGCCGAGGCGATCACTGCGCGCCAGAAGGGCGATGATGCGGTCGGGACCCTGCGCTCATTCGCGAGTGGTGCCTCCGCAGGTGCACGGGGCAATTCCGGGGTCATCCTCGGTGAGTTCTTGCGGGGGCTTGCCATCGGCGCCGCCGCTCGCCATCCGGCCCAGGTGTCCAGCTCGGGACGGGCGGCCTCCTCGGAGCTGGAGGGGCGGGATCTCGTCGCGGGGCTGATCGAGGGCGCTGACCGGGCTCGCGCGGCGGTCGCCCGGCCGGTCCCCGGCACCATCCTCTCTGCGGCAGGTGAGGCGGCGGCCGCGGCGGCGGCCGTGCTGGAGAAGGATTCATGGCGACTCTCGACGCTGATCGACGCCGCAGTGGCAGGCGCCCGGAAAGCCGTCGACGCCAGCCCGGATCAGCTTTCCGCGCTACGCACGGCGCATGTCGTGGACTCGGGCGCGGTGGGACTCCTGCTGGTCCTGGAGGGACTGCAAAGCGTGGTCAACGGTGACACGGGCCGTGACGTGACTCAGATCCCGCTGTCGGTGAGCGAGTGGTCGGCATCGGTGATCGACGGCGACCCGGATCAGGACTGCCAGTGCATCCGGCGGGATGCCGGGCAGCATCGCGGCCCCGCAGCCGATCACGGTGGCATTCTGGAGGGCCCAGCCTTCGAGGTGATGTACCTCGCTGAACGCGGCGGCTGTGACCCACACGTCGATGAGCCCGCTGACGCCGTGGCGGCTTCCAGGCTGCAGTCCTCACTGACGGAGATCGGGGATTCGGTTGTGGTCGGATCCCCCGGTGACCGGGAGGATCGCAGTGTGCGGGTCCACGTCCACACCGACGACCCGGCGGCGGCCATCGCCGTGGCCCTCGGATGGCAGCTGTCGCAGGTGGTGGTGCACCGGGTCAGCGATCCGGTGGCGGATCGCCCCTGGGGAGTCGTCGGCATCACGTCGTCACCGCGGCTGCTGTCCGATATCGCAGCGCTTGGAGGTGTGGCGCTCTGGTCGCAGACCGGTGCCATCGCCGATGCCGAACTCAGGCGGGCGATCGTCGATGCCCACGGGAGGGAGGTGCTGGTCATCTCAGGCCGGATCGCCGAGGACCCCTCCCTTGCGGCGCGTGCGGAGAAGATCGGATGGCATTGCGGCGTCAGGGTCCATTCCCTCCGGGGCAGGAATTCGACCGATGCACACCTGATCGCGGCGCTCGCGGCCGTCCAGCTCGCGTCGGGAGCCGGGGCGGATGAAGCGGCTGACCGGGCGGCCGAGGCCATCCGCCACGTGCAGGTGACCATCCTCGAGACCGATGGCAGTCAGGCCGATCTGCCCGCGGCACTGGCAGACATCCACGGACAGCTCGGCGCCGCGACGGACACGGTGACCCTGATCTGCGATGAGCATGCGGACCCCAGCGTTCCCGAGACAGTGGTGCAGTGGGCCCGAGCCGCTGGCCTGGACGTGGTGAGACTGCCATCCGGGGTGGAGGCGGCATCCTGCGTGGTGGGTGTCGAGTGACGTACCTCGATACGGCGTTGGGACGCGTTCTGACCCCCCGAGTCGCCAAGCTCTTCGATGCGCTGGGCCCGCGAACCGTGGGAGAGCTCCTGCGGTACTACCCCCGTCGTTACCAGGAACCGGGGGCTCTCACGGACATCGGCCTGCTGGAGCCCGGCGGGCACGTCACGGTGTTGGCGCGGGTGCTGTCCGCGACCATCCGGCCTATGCGTGCGCGTCATGGGTTCATCATGTCGGTCATGGTCGGCGGGGACCGCGGCGAGACCCTGGAACTGACGTTCTTCGCCAAGAGCCGCGGGGCGCTGCGGGTCCATGAGTCGCGACTCGTCCCCGGGAGCCAGGGGCTGTTCACGGGGGTGGTCGACGAGTATCGCGGGTCGCGTCAGCTGATGCATCCGGACTACCAGCTGTACGGCATGGACGGTGCCGATGAGGCGTCGGCGCTGGAGCGCGCCAGCCGCCCCATCCCGGTCTACGGCGCGACCGCGAAGCTGCCGACCTGGCGCATCGCGGCAAGCATGGAGATCGTGCTGGGCACGCTGCGATCAGGTGAGGTGCCTGATCCGCTGCCCGACCCGGTGCGCCGCCGCAGGGGACTGCTGGGCCTGTACGAGGCTCTTCGCTTCATCCACCAGCCTGCGGACGAAGGGCAGTGGCGGTCGGCGCGCCGGAGATTCCGCTTTGAGGAGGCGTTGGTCCTGCAGACCGAGCTGGCCCGGCGGCGGGCGTCCGTCCTGGCACGCCATGCGGTCGCGTGGCCGCAGCGGCCTGCTGACCGGCCGGGCATCCTGGCGGCGTTCGAGGAGCGACTGCCGTTCCGCCTGACCGCAGGGCAGGAGGCGGTCGGCCATCAGCTGTCCGACGAACTGGCCGGGGGCGTTCCCATGTTGCGGCTGCTGCAGGGCGACGTCGGCTCGGGAAAGACCGTCGTCGCCTTGCGGGCGATGCTGCAGGTCGTGGACGCGGGCGGTCAAGCCGCTCTGCTGGCTCCCACGGAGGTCCTGGCCGTGCAGCATGCGCGGTCGATCCGCTCGCTGCTGGGGGATCTGGCGGAGGGCTGCTATCTGGGGGCTCCGGAGGCCTCCACCCGAGTCGCCTTGTTGACGGGGTCATTGAACGCGAAGGACCGGCGTCAGGCATTGCTCGATGCTGCGAGCGGAGCGGCCGGGATCGTGGTGGGAACCCATGCCCTGCTCGGAGACTCGGTGCAGTTCGCGCAGCTGGGCCTGGTGGTGGTGGACGAGCAGCATCGGTTCGGCGTGGAGCAGCGAGACGCGCTGCGGACTCGTGGCGACGCTCAGCCTCACGTCCTCGTGATGACGGCCACGCCCATCCCGCGCACGGTGGCGATGACCGTGTTCGGCGACCTGGCGGTGTCGACTCTCACGGAGCTTCCGGCCGGCCGGGCACCCTCCCTGACCCACATCGTTCCTGCGGACAACCCCGTCTGGATGGCCCGCGTGTGGGACCGGGTTCGAGAAGAGGTCGATGCCGGTCGGCGTGCCTACGTGGTCTGCGCCCGGATCCGCGTCACCGGTCACGATCTGCCCGCGGGCTCCGGCGGAGACGACGAGGGCTTCGATGACGACGGGGCGGATACGGTGGCTCTGGATCAGGCGGGCCCCGCACCTCGTGAACTGCGCGCGGTGGAGGAGGTCCTTGCGGAACTGGAGTCGATGCCCGCACTCGCGGGTCTGCGGATCGCCGCACTGCATGGCCAGCTGGCTGCCGCCGAGAAAGACGCGGTAATGACAGCCTTCGCGGCCGGAGAGCTGGATGTCCTGGTTGCCACCACGGTGATCGAAGTCGGAGTGGATGTGCCGCAGGCCAGCACCATGGTGATCCTGGACGCCGACCGCTTCGGCATCTCGCAACTCCACCAGCTACGAGGCCGCGTGGGCCGCGGGGCTGCGCCGGGAATCGCGTTGCTGGTCTCCTCGGCAGCGCAGGGATCCGTCGCAGCACAGCGGCTGGAGGCTCTGGCTGCGACCACGGATGGATTCGCGCTGGCCACCAAGGATCTCGAACTGCGCCGTGAGGGCGATGTGCTCGGGGGCGCGCAGTCCGGTCGGTCGTCGTCGCTACGGCTGCTGAGGGTGCTCCAGGACGCCGACATCATCGAGCAGGCCCGGGATGACGCGGTGGCGATCGTGGAGGGTGATCCCGATCTTGCGTCCCACCCGGTCCTGGTCGACGCCATCGCGGAGGCCCTTCGGGGCCGGGAGGAGTTCATCGACCGCGTGTGATCCTCTACCGTGGTGCCGTGACCAGGATCGTGTCAGGGGTGTTCGGGGGGCGCACCCTTCAGGTGCCGGCGCGCGGGACACGACCGACCAGCGAGCGGGTCCGGGAGGCCGTGTTCTCCCGGCTGGAGCACTCCGGGGTGCTGACCGGTGCCCGGGTGCTGGATCTCTATGCGGGCTCCGGTGCCTTGGGGATCGAGGCGGTGAGCCGGGGGGCGGCCAGCGCCGTGCTGGTCGAGGCCTCGCGCGGCGCGGCCGAGGCGGCTCGCAAGAATGTCGCATCGCTGGGAGACGTCGCCGTCGAGGTCGTTGTCGACCGGGCTGAGCGTTTCGTGGCACGGCCCGGCATACAGGCGTCGGCGCCGCAATGGGACCTCGTCTTCGCCGACCCGCCCTATGACCTGGGTGACGATGTGCTCGCCGCAGTGCTGGCCGGAGCTGCCGCCAGGACGTCGGAGGAGGGGATGCTGGTGGTGGAGCGCTCGACTCGGACCGGTGAGCCGAGCTGGCCTGCGGGTTGGCGTCTGACGGTCGGCAAGGTCTATGGCGAGACCGCGGTCTACTACGCCGAGTTCAGCGGTGGCGCCCGCGACCCAGAGCACTCTGCGGCGCCGGGGGTCATGACCGTGCGGTGACCTGCCACGGGTGACGGCCTCGACCTCATCGCACGCTGACGGCGAGCCGGCCATCGGGTCGTCTGGCCACGACGAGGCTGGCGATGTCCGGAACGGAGAGGTCCGCGAGCCCGGGTGCGTCGCGGTGCGCTGCTCCCACCGCGACCGTCAGGCAGCCGGCCGCGATCCCGGCGCGGATGCCCGCTACGGCGTCTTCGATGACCAGGCACTCGCTCGGATCGAAACCCAGGCGTTCTGCACCCAGCAGAAAGGGATCGGGTGCGGGCTTGCCTCGCTCCACATCCTCGATCGTGACGCGCGTGGGCGGCACATCGATCCCGGCGGCGGCCAGCCGGACGTCGCTGAGGGCACGGTTCGCCGAGGTCACCACCGTCCAGCGGTCAGGGGGGAGTGCGCTCAGCAGCCGGCACACTCCAGGCAGCGGTGCGATTCCCGCCACCTCGGAGAGCTCGAGTTCGTTGATGCGGTCCAGGGCCTCTGTCTCGAGCTCGGCGGGGACGTGACGGCGCACGCTGGTCAGCGCGGGCTGGCCGTGTCCGACGTGTACCGACTCTGGGTCGAACCCCGCTCGGGGACCGAACTCGCGGGCCCAGGCCGCCCAGGCATGATCGGTCGCCTCGATGGAGCTGATGAGCGTTCCGTCCTGGTCGAAGAGGATGGCATCGGCCACCAGGGTGACGGAGTCCTCCGGGGCTGACCAGGACGTCTCCGCATCGAGGGTGCCCACCGGAACGGTGCTGATCGCCTCCGGCCCGACGAGCTCGATGGCCGCACCGTCGAAGGCAGCCAGCAATCGAGCGAAGGCGGCGTCGGTGGGCAAGGTGCCTTCGGCATCGGCGAGGTAGTCGGTGAGAAAGCCCCGGAGGGCCGGAGCGCTCACTGCGGTGGGCCGACCGGCCTCGTCGCGGACCTCCACGGCGGTGTCGTCCACCCAGAGCGTGGTGAGCAGCAAGGCCGGGACGCGCGGGGCACCAGGCCCGATGGCCGGCTGAAAATACGGAGCCGCGAGCACCCGCATGCCGTGGCGTGCATAGAACCGCACGCGGGCGGACGGGTCTCCATAGGCCTCGCTGGCGATGTGATGGTCCGGGTGCTCGACCTCGGCCAGGACGTACTGGAGTCCTGGCACTGTTCTGGCATGCGCGATGGCCTCCTCCAGTAGTGCGCCTCCGACGCCGGTCCCGCGGAACTCGGGAGCGGCGGCCAGGTAGAGGATCAGTGCCACAGGCCCGCGGACGAGGTACATGACTCCCGCTCGGACGTGCCCCGCCGGCGTGGACACACCGAGTGCGTGGAGCGATCCTTGATCGAGCGCGGCGAGCAGAGAGGACCTGTCCTCGAGTTCCGGGCCGGGAAACGACCGGCTGAGCACCTCGTCGTACAACGATGCCCATTGGGTGCTGGTCGTCAGTGGTTCGACGTCATGGCGATGTGGCGCAGCAGAGCTCATGCACTGATTGTCCTGCAGCCTGCCGCCGTCCGCGCACCCTCCCGCGGTGCTGCCTGCGGGGTGGCAGTGGACCGTTCCGCTACCGTGGAGGAATGAGAATCGCCGTGTGCCCGGGGTCGTTCGATCCGATCACCCTGGGCCACCTCAACGTCATCGAACGAGCCGGTGTGATGTTCGACCGCGTCATCGTCGCTCTGGCCGTCAATGCCAGCAAGTCCGTTCTGCTTCCACCGGACCAGCGCCGTGCCCTGGTGGCTTCCGCGGTCAGCGGGATGGGGCAGGTCGAGGTCGCAGTGGTTCCGGGTCTGCTGGTGGAGTTCTGCCGCCAGGTGGGCGCCACCGCGGTGGTCAAGGGTCTGCGCAGTGGCGCGGATCTCGACGCCGAGCTGCCCATGGCGTTGATGAACCGCCACTTGTCGGGCATCGAGACGGTGTTCATCCCGGCCGACCCCGCGGTCACCCATATCTCGTCCTCCATGGTCAAGGACATCGCACGCCACGGGGGACCAGTGGACGACCTCGTCCCTGCCGGGGTGGGGCAGGCCGTCAGAGCTGCGGTGCTCGCCGCTCGTCCGCATGATCACTGAGATCCACGTCATCACTGACTTCCAAGGAGTTCACCATGAGCCGTGACTTTGACGATCTGCATGAAAGCCAGCCTCGTGGCGGGGGCTTCGAGGATGGTCAGGATGAGGCCCCGTTGGGGGTCCCGGCGTTGCTGGATGCGCTGACGGATCTGGTGGAACGTTCGCGATCCATGCCGATGTCCTCCTCGGTGCTGGTCAACCGCACGGAGGCCCTCGATCTCATCGACGCCATCCACGAGGCTCTTCCGCATCAGCTGACCCACGCTGACGAGGTGCTCTCCGATGCCGATCAGACCTTCGTCGAGGCCCGGCAGCAGGCAGATGCCATGCTGGCGGAGGCCCGGGACGAGGCTGCTGCGCTGGTGAGCCGAGATGCGGTGGTCCGTGATGCCCAGGTGCGCGCGGCGCAGGTCGTGGCCGATGCCGAACAGGCCGCAGACCGGCTGCGATCGGAGGCCGACGACTACTGCGACCGGCGTCTGGCGGAGTTCGAGATCGATTTGGGCAGGGTCATCGCTCAGGTGCAGGCGGGACGTGAGAAGCTCGCTGGCCGACTCGGCACGCACTGACGGTATCGCTGTACCCGGCGATGTCGTATGATGGGTAGTCGGTCCGTTCCGTATTCGTATGGCGCGGGCGTGTCCTGACCTTGTTGTCCTGCCGGATGTGTGGAGCCTCTCATCACGCTTGATCCTCGTTCGCCGTTGGTGCTCGATGTCCACGACCTCAGCCGACGGCCCGGGACCATGCGCGAGGAGTCCCGTACGCTGGCTGCGCCACCCGAGATGGGCACCGTCGTGATCAGCGTTCCCGAGGACACCGAGATCCAGCTGGACCTGCGGCTGGAGTCGGTTCTGGAAGGTGTGCTGGTCACCGGCACCGTTGAGGCCGAGGCGCATGGGCTGTGCGTGAGATGCTTGGACGAGGTGGTGGACGATGTCCACGTGTACCTCACCGAGCTCTTCAGCTACCCGGAGCGTGCCAAGGCCGCTCGGGAGGCCGGGGACGACGACGATGACATTCACGAGATTGAGGACGATCGCATCGACCTCGAGCCCGTGATTCGGGATTCGGTGGTCACTGCACTACCATTCCAACCGTTGTGTCAGGACGACTGCCCGGGGCTGTGCTCCGAATGCGGTGCGCATCTGGCCGACGATCCGAACCATCAGCACGAGACCCTCGATCCCCGATGGTCCGCGTTGCAGGGGATGCTTGCGGACGCAAGCGTCCCCGACGAGACGAAAGAGAGCTAGCCGTGGCTGTTCCGAAGCGCAAGATGTCGCGCAGCAACACCCGTGCGCGCCGTTCGCAGTGGAAGACGACTGCCGCGAGCCTCGCCACCTGCCCGCAGTGCAAGTCACCCAAGCTGACGCACATCGCGTGCCCGACGTGTGGCACCTACAACGGTCGCCAGTACGCCGAGGCGCTACGTAGCGAGCACGCCTGAGTTCTGACCCAGGCGTGTCCCACCGTAGCCGTTCCGTCTCGGGCAAGCGCGTAGCCCGGACTGTGTCACCGGCGACGGAACTTCTCGAGAAGCTCGGGGTCGACATCGACCCCGAGCTTCTTGTGCTGTCGCTGACCCACCGCTCGTTCGCGCACGAGGCAGGGGGCCTCCCCACCAACGAGCGGCTGGAGTTCCTGGGGGACACGGTGCTGGGGCTCTCGGTGACAGAGGCGCTCTATCGGCGCCATCCCGATCTGCCCGAGGGCGATCTGGCGCGCATGCGGGCCGCCGTGGTGTCCCAGCGGGCCCTGGCCGTCGTTGCGCGTGACCTCGATCTGGGT
>JAATES010000380.1 GCA_015655615.1 Actinomycetales bacterium | reverse complement strand
TCACCGACGAGCTCCCCAGCATCCCCGGCCTCGCGCAACGCTGGGGCACCAGCGTGCTGCACTGCCCGTACTGTCACGGCTGGGAAGTACGCGATCAGCGGATCGGCGTGCTCGCCACCTCACCCCGGAGCCTGCACCAGGTACGGCTCGTGCGGCAGTGGAGCGACCGGGTGGTGTTGTTCTCGGCGGCGGTCGGCGCCCTCGACCCCGCCGACGAGCAACGCCTCCGCGCTCGCGGCATCGAGGTCGTCACCGCCCCTGTCGTGGAGGTCCTCGGGGTCGGCGGCCAGGTCACCGGGGTCCGGACCTCGGATGGTCAGCGCACCGAGGTGGATGCGCTCTTCACCGCCGGGGTGCCCCTCCCGCACGACGGCTTCCTCGCGGAGCTCGGCCTCGCTCGCACGGAGCAGCCCATCGGCCTGGAGTCCGTCCTGACCGTGGACCCGACCGGTAAGACGAGCCACGACCGGATCTGGGCGATCGGCAACGTCACGAACCCGATGGCGAACGTGCCCATGGCCATCGGCGCCGGTGCCTTCACAGGCGGCGCCGTCAACGGCGCACTCGTCGAGGAGGACTTCGACATCGCCCTCGCAGGTCTCTCCCCCGCCGATGAGGCATCCACCGCGGTCGCGTTCTGGGAGGCCCGCTACGCCGACGGCGACCACATGTGGTCCGGGCAGGTCAACAGTGCGCTCGCCGATATCGCCACCGGGCTCATGCCAGGCAACGCCCTCGACCTCGGCTGCGGCGAGGGCGGCGACGCCATCTGGCTCGCGTTGCAGGGCTGGGAGGTCACAGGCGTCGACCTCTCGTCGACCGCAATCGCGCGCGGTCGAGCCGCCGCGACCGAAGCGGGCCTTCCCGAGGGGGCTGTTCATCTGGAAACCGCCGATCTGGCGACCTGGTCCGCCCCGATGGCATACGACCTCGTGAGCGCGTCGTTCCTACAGTCCTGGCCGGTGGTGATTCCGCGGGAGGAGATCCTACGGCGTGCGACCGGGTTCGTCGCTCCGGGCGGGCATCTGCTGGTCGTCAGCCATGCGTCGGCCCCCTCCTGGGCCGACGGCGAGACCGTCACCATGCCACCCTTTCCGCAGCCCGAGCACGACCTCGAGGCACTCGACCTCGTCCCTGGACGCTGGGACGTGATCCTCGCGGAGACGCGCCAACGGGAGTCGGCCGCACCCGACGGGTCCCCTGCCTTGCTGACCGATGGAATCGTCCTCGTACGACGCCTCTCTTAGAGATAACGATCATCGTCCTGGTCCGGTCGCCCGCGGACCGCCTCTCGCTGGGCGCCACACCTCCTCCCACGCTTCGATGTGAGTCTCGTCACCCCGCCGCGGTGTCAAACTAGTTGCTCTAAGCAACCATATCGGGCTATGGTGTGATCATCCCAACGACGAATACCGAGGCTCCCGTATGTCCGATTCCGCACCGAGCACCACCGCAACCGCTGATCTGCGCCCCGGGCCCACGACGGCCAGTGCGCCGTCGCCGGCCGACACCGGGTCGAAGATGAGCCATCGCCAGGTCCTCGAGGCACTGTCCGGAATCCTGCTGGGGATGTTCGTCTCGGTCCTCGCCACGTCGATCGTCTCCTCGTCACTGCCCAAGATCATCTCGGAGCTCAACGGGAGCCAGTCGGCGTTCACCTGGGTGGTGACTGCCACTCTGCTGACGACCACGATCTCCACTCCGGTGTGGGGCAAGCTCGCCGACCTGCTCAACCGGAAGCTGCTCATCCAGCTCGCACTCGTGATCTCCGTAGTCGGCGCAGGACTCGCCGGGCTCTCCCAGAACACCACGGAGCTCATCACATTCCGTGCCTTACAGGGAGTGGGAGCCGGCGGCCTGGTGGCCTTGGGTGCCGTCCTGATCGCCGACATCATCTCGCCCCGTGAGCGGGGCAGGTACATGGGCCTCATGGGCGCCGTGATGGGTATCGCGATGGTCGGAGGGCCTCTGCTGGGCGGGTTCCTCACCGACGGATTCGGCTGGCGCTGGAACTTCTTCGTCGGCGTGCCGTTCGCCATCGCGGCGATCCTCGTGCTGCAGCGCACGCTCCGCCTCCCGCCGCGCGAGCGGCAGCGGGTACGCATCGACTACGCCGGAATCTCGCTGATCAGCGCGGGAGTCGGCCTGCTGCTGGTCTGGGTGACCCTGGCCGGGACGAACTTCGACTGGGTCTCCTGGCAGACCGCGGCCATGGTCGGCGGCTCCCTGGTGCTGCTCGCCATCGCCGTGCTCGTGGAGCTTCGCATCAGCGAGCCGCTCATCCCCTTGCAGCTCTTCGCGAACCACACCCTGGTCGTCGCGGTGGTGGCCAGTGCGGCGGTCGGCGTCGCGATGTTCGGGTCGTCGGTGTTCCTGAGCCAGTACATGCAGCTGGCTCGCGGCTACACCCCGACCGCCTCCGGACTCGCCTCCATCCCGCTCGTCGTCGGGCTGTTCGGAGCCTCCACCGTCAGCGGGAACATCATCTCAGCGACGGGCCGCTACAAGCGGATCATGCTGGTCGGCGCAGGCTTGCTCACGGTGGGGCTGCTCCTGATGTCCACCCTCAGCTACCAGACTCCGCTCGCGTTGATCTGCGTGTACCTGCTGGTGATCGGCTGCGGTGTCGGCATGCTGATGCAGAACCTCGTGCTGGCCACGCAGAACACCCTCGACATCCACGACGTCGGCTCAGGCACCTCGCTGGTCGCCTTCTTCCGCACGCTGGGTGGCGCCATCGGCGTGTCCGCGCTGGGTGCAGCCCTGGGCTCGCGAGTCACGTCAGGGATCACGGATGGACTGGCCGGTCTGGGTATCTCACCGGGAACGACCGGTCTCTCAGGCGGCATCCCGGACCTCAGCACGCTGCCCGCCCCCATTCGCACTGTCGTGGAGGACGCCTACGGGCACGGTGTGGCCGAGATCTTCCTGATCGCCGCGCCCATCGCCGTGATCGCGCTGATCGCGGTGCTCTTCCTGAAGGAGGTGCCGCTGGGCACCCGGTCCGGGATCGAGCAGCGCATGGCCAGCGAGGCGGATGCCGACGAGCTCCCGTCCGATGACAAGGCCGCCGAGGATGCTTCGGCCCGGGACGACAGCACGGTCGTCGCCGTACAAGTCCGCCTGTGATGAGCGGCCGGAGGCATACACCGCCGGACGAGGGGACTGCGGCCGACGAACCTCCCGGTGAGGCTTACGAATCGTTGGCCCGGACCCTCGGGCAGATGGTGCGGCAGGCCCGCAAGCGGTCACGCCACGCGGCGCAGGCGATCGACCCCGAGCTCGACCCGAGCAGCTATCCGCTGCTGGTCCACCTCTACCAACACCCCGACACCCGGGTCAGCGACCTCGCTCAAGCGCACTGCGTGAGCAAGGGGACGATGTCCCGGCAGCTCGCCCGGCTCGACCGGCTCGGGATCGTCAAACGACAGGTCGACGCGACCGACAGCCGCGGGCAGCTGATCCGGCTCACGGAGTCGGCACGCGCCTCGGTCGGCCAGGCCAAGCAGGCACAATCGCAGCTCTTGCGCGAAGCCTTGTCGGCCTGGCCCGATGGGGACGTCGTCCAACTGGAACGGCTCCTGCAACGCCTGATCGACGACCTGCCCTAAGCAGTCGCTCCTGACCCGCCGGTCAGTCCGGGACGAACTCCAGGCTGACGGAGTTCATGCAGTAACGGTCGCCGGTCGGCGTCTGCGGGGCATCGTCGAAGACGTGTCCCAGGTGTGAGCCGCACCTGGCGCACCGCACCTCGGTGCGCTGCATGCCGAGCGTCGTATCGGTGACCAGTTCCACGGCTGCGGAGTCGCGGGCCTCATAGAAGCTCGGCCACCCGCAGTGCGAGTCGAACTTGGTGTCCGCGGTGAACAGGTCGGCCCCGCACGCACGGCACCGGTAGGTTCCGCTGCGATGCTCGTCCAGCAGCACCCCCGTCCACGGCCGTTCGGTGGCCGCCTCGCGTAGCACGGCGAACTCCCCCGGCGTCAGCAGCGTGCGCCACTCGGCCTCGCTGCGACCAATCTCGTATCCCATGTCGGCTCCCTCCATCTCACCAGGGTCAACCACAGGACCATGTGGTGCAATTCCCGCATGGAGCTACCGGCATGGGCAACCGATCTGTGGGACCGCGCCAGCGCGAGCGCGCCGCCACCGGATCTGAGGACCACCGTGATCATCGCGGGGGTGATGCTCGTGGTCGCGTTCAGCCGTTCCACCTGGCCACTGGCACGTCATGGCATCACCGTCGCGCACGAGGGAGCTCACGCCCTGGTCGCCACCCTGTTCGGTCGCCGCCTGCAGGGCATCAGACTCCATGCCGACACCTCCGGGCTCACGGTCTCCCGTGGCAAGCCCACCGGATTCGGGATGATCGCGACGGCCTTCGCCGGGTACGTGGGCCCCGCCGTGCTGGGGCTGGGCGCTGCGTGGATCATCACCGCCGGGCATGGCATCGGCCTGCTGTGGGGCCTGCTCGCGGCGCTGGTGATCATGCTGGTCTGGATTCGCAACTGGTTCGGGCTGAGCGTGGTGCTGATCGGGGGCGGCGCGCTGTTCGCCGTGGTCTGGTGGGCGCCAGCCCCGGTGCAGGTCATCGTGGCGACTGCCATCGCGTGGTTCCTGCTGATCGGCGCCCTGCGGCCGGTCGTGGAGATGCAGCAGCAACGCTCGGAGCACAAGCGCCGCGGGCGGCGGCTCACCTCCGATGCGGATGCGCTGGGCCGGCTCACCTGGTTCCCTGCCGGCGTGTGGGTCGCCGTGTTCGGGCTCGTCGTGCTCGGGTGTGCCGCGCTGGGAGGCTGGTGGCTGCTGCGGGAAGGGCTAGCTGTCGCTGGATGACCGCCGGGGACCGGCGCTGTCCTGGCTGGTTTCTGGGGCGTTGGGCCGGGGTATCGGCCGGGTGTCCGTCTGCGGCGGTGGCCGGGTGGCCGTCTGCGGCGGTGGCCGGCTGGCCGTCTGCGGCGGTGGCCGGCTGGCCGTCTGCGGACTCGATGCCCGAGCGTGCTTGCAGCGGGAAGTTCACGATACGCTGAACCCGTGTTCGTGCGGTGCAGCGCCCGCTGGGGTGTGGCGCCGTTCGGATGACTGGCCGGCAGGCCAGGGCCTGTAGCTCAATTGGCAGAGCTCCGGACTTTTAATCCGTAGGTTGTGGGTTCGAGTCCCACCGGGCCCACCCTTCACCGCCCCCGTCCGGTCCATCCGGGCGGGGGTTCGTCGGTTCCACACCCAGTAGCCACGCAGCAGGAACGCCGGTTAGCAGTTCGACGCGCTTCGCGATGGCCACCACGTTCCGCGGCCTGGAGTTGTCGGCCTCCCACTGCTGGTAGGCGCCCGCAGTCACCTCAAGATGAGCGGCGAACTCGCGCTGCCCGAGGCCCGTTGACTGCCGAACCTTGCGGAACCTATCGGCGAGAGTCCACTCGGGGACCCAGGAACCCTGCTTACCAGTGCGTGCTTCATGTAGTGCTGTGCTCATGGCTTAACTATGGCAGACCGCAGCAAACGGCGCAACAGCGCGACTAACTTAATCATGCTGTTGACAGCGGTGGCTCAGCATGCTTGTCTTGCCACATGCAAACTACGCATGATGAAGATGAGTTGATCTCTGTAGGTACAGCGGCTGCGCTCGTCGGAGTATCCGCGGACACGCTGAAGCGTTGGGAAGCGGCAGGGCGCATCACCTCGGAACGCACCCCCACAGGCCACCGACGCTTCCGCCGCTCGGACGTCGAACAGCTCCTCACACCGAGCACCGATGCCACGGCGCTCGCGGGTGGTGGTCAGCGATGAACCTTGTCCAACGACTAGTCCAACGTTCGCGGCAACTGAGCGCTGGGGTCTTCCGCGTCAAAGTCGAGGACACCGTGGAGGTCGAGCAACGTGCGCAGCTTGAGCACTTCGGTCTCGAGGCTGCTAATCGCGTTGCCGCTAGCCCTCGCGATGTCACCAACCAGATCAGCAAGGACGGCGAAGCGCTGTGCGCTAGAGCCCGAACTGCCGGTGACACCCTCACCCATTCGGTCTGCGATCGCCTCGAGCTCGGCAAGGTAGCCGAGCGTGATCGCGTGCGGCGGAACTTCCTTGATCGCCATGATGACTCCTCTGCGGTTGGTGCCGAGCGGGTGGACTCCGCTCGTGCAACTGATCC
>JAATES010000037.1 GCA_015655615.1 Actinomycetales bacterium | reverse complement strand
TGACGGGACCCGGGGTGGTCCGGTGGCGCGGTGTAGAGGCCGTCGACGTCGGTGAGTAGCACCATGGCGTCGGCGCGCACCAGGTGGGAGACCAGCGCCGCCAAGCGGTCGTTGTCGCCGAACCGGAGCTCATCGGTGGCCACGGTGTCGTTCTCGTTGACGACGGGCACCACCCCGAGCTCCAGCAACCGTTCCAGGGCGCGCTGCGCGTTGCGGTAGTGCTCACGGCGCAGGGTGTCCTCGGCGGTCAGCAGGACCTGCCCGACTCTCAGGCCGTGCCCGGCGAAGGCCTCGGTGTAGCGCGCCACCAGCAGTCCCTGCCCCACGGAGGCGGCCGCCTGCGCCGTGGCGAGGTCCTTGGGGCGCCCGTGGAGCCCTAGGGGTGCGATGGCGGCGGCGATCGCCCCCGAGGTCACCAGGATGATCTGGCCACCCGCGAGGTGGCGTGCCGACAGCACGTCCACCAGACCATGCAGAGCCGCGAGGTCGAGACGCCCGTCCGGGGCTGTCAGCGAGGAGGAGCCGATCTTGACGACTGTGCGACGAGCGCGGGCAACGGCAGGCCTGTCGGCCACAGCAGTCTGGGATGCACTCACGGGACCTATTCTCTCCCAGCCGGAGACCACTCGCCCCTGACCATCAGCGCAGGCTCTGCTTGGCGGCCAGCACTCGGCGCGCCGCGGCATCGACCTGGGCCGCAAAGGCAGGGCTCGTGCGCGCCTTGGCTACCACCGCGTCGACCATGGCCTTCGTGTCCGAGGGCCGGGCACTGACCAGGATCAGGTCACCGCCCGCCTGGATGAACTTCACGGCCCGCGTGCCAGGCTTCCAGCGGCCGACCGCCTTGGCGGCCGACAGGTCATCGCTGATGACCACACCGGTGAATCCCAGCTGCTGGCGCAGGACGGTCGTGACGATCCTCCGCGAGAATGCCGCGGGCCGCTTCGAGTCGATCTTCGGGTAATAGGCCGAGGACACCATGACGAACGCCGCACCCGCGTCGATGCCGCGCTGGAACGACCGGATCTGCGGGTCACTCGCCCGGGCCGTGGTGACGTGATCGACGACCTTGGCTGCGGTGTCGGTGTTCCCGCCGACACGGCCGAGGCCCGGGAAGTGCTTGATGGCCACGTCGACGCCTGCGTTGCTCATGCCGGCGGCGAATGCCGCAGCCTTCTGAGCGGTCGAGACCGGGCCGTAGCCGTAGTTGCGGTGGAAGACGCCCACCGGACCGTTGGTGCGGGCGGTGTGGGAGTTCGTGACAACATCCATGACCGGGGCGAGGTTGAGGTTCACGCCGGCTCGGGCGAGCTGCCGCCCCCAGGTGGTCGAACGCCTGGTGAGTTTCGCGGCGGACCAAGTCGATTGCTTCAGCGCGGTGGGCATCGAAGAGAAACCAGGACCTCGCAGCACCTGCACCTTCCCGCCCTCCTGGTCAGTGGCCACGAACATGGGGGTGGCGCGGGTGGTCTTCTCGCTCACCGTCCGGGTGTACTTCTTGACGAGGGAGCGCACTGTGCCGACTGAGGCATTGGACCTGCCCGCGAGGAAGATGTTGCCCACGTGGGAACGTTCGACCGCCCTGGTACTGGCCGTGCGATCGCCGGTGACAGGCACGCCGACCATGAACAGCTGGCCCACCTTCTGGCGCAGCGTCCAACCCTCCAAGGGGTCGGATGCGGCGGAGGACTGTGCGGCGGAGGACTGTGCGGGAGCCACGCTGGCGATGCGGACCTCCGCCATGGCCTCGGCGCCGTCTGGCACTGCCGGACCGCCGCGCGTCGCCCCCACCAGGCCCAGGCCCAGTGTCAAGCACAGTGCCAGGGCGCCGCCCGCAATCCGGCGTGACCGAGTCATCGCAGCTCGAACCCCCGCTCCTGCAACGATCGCTTCATGGTCTCCCGCCCGCTCATCGCCGCCGGCCCGGACAATCTGGCCTTGATACGTGCCGTCCAGCGGCCTGCCATCGACTGTCCCGCATAGAACTCGGCCATCCGAGCGTCGTAGTCCGCGATCGGCGCGGACTGGCCCGCCAGGTCATAACGCTCCCGGTGCCACACGACCTCCTGCGGCAGCCGCGGTTTGACCCGTGACGGCCGGGCGGGATCAGGGTGGCCGACGCACATTCCGAAGGCCGCGAAGGTGCGTTGGGGCAGCCCCAGCAGAGCCGCTGCCCAGGCGGGATCGTTGCGCACCCCGCCGACGTAGACGAGGCCCAGCCCCATGGACTCCGCTGCCACGGCGGCATTCTGCGCGGCGATCGCCGCATCGAGGAAGGCCACCAGCATGGTCTCGACATACTCGCCGCCCTCGGTGGGAGCCTGCGCATCGGCGGCGATCTGATAGGCGCGGGCGAGGTCGGCGATCCACACCAGGAACACCGGGGCCGCCATGATCTGCCGCTGGTCACCGGCCAAATCGGCGAACTGGGCGCGGGTCTGGGGGTCACGGACCTCCACCACGCTCCAGACCTGCAGATTGGACGAGGACGACGCCGATTGCGCGGCGGCCACCATGGCCGACACCTGAGCGTCGGTGACGTCGTCGGGAAGGAACCTGCGAACCGATCGGTGGGCCAGCTGGCTCGCGATCACGTCGGTGACGGCCGCGATCCCCGGCGCCTGAGGGGACTCACCGGCCCGCGACTCCGTGTCCCAGCCATATCGCGCTGACCACAACGCCTCGGCGTCGGTGCGTGGCGAGGAGCCCACTGCGGGCAAGGGCTCCTCTGGCACAGCCGGGCCCGCGGGAGGCACAGTGGTCATGATCCGTTCCTACTCCTCGACGTCGGGTTCCGCCCAGATGCCCGCTTCCCGCTCGGTCCACAACTCGGCCCGGGCCTCGGCCTTGGCGTCCATGCGTTCGGTGTACTCACGGCGCTTCTCGATGCGGGTGGGTCGCATACGCTCCTCGAGGCGCAGGTCGCTGCCCCGGGGCCCGCCCAAGAGTTCCGCACCAGCTGACAACGTCGGCTCCCAGTCGAAGACGACCGAGCTGTCGTCCGATCCGATCCGCACCTCGCTGCCCGCCACGGCGCCCGCCTTGAACAGGGCATCCTCGACTCCCAGGCGACCCAGCCGATCGGCCAGATAGCCCACGGCCTCGTCGTTGGTGAAGTTCGTCTGGCGGACCCAGCGTTCGGGCTTGTCACCGCGTACCTGGAAGTACACCTGCTCGCCCTCGGTGCGCCGTGTGACCGTGAAGCCAGTGGAGTCCACCGCCTGGGGCCGCAGCACAGTCCGCTTCGGTGTGGGATCGAGGGCCTCCGCCCGGGCCCGGCCGACCAGCTGGCCCAAGCCGAACGTGAGCGCCTTCAGTACCTCGTGGCTCGCCGTCGAGATCTCGAAGACGGGATAGCCCTTGGCCTCCAGTTCCGGCCGCACCAGCTCAGCGAGGTCGCGGGCATCCGGCACGTCGATCTTGTTGAGCACCACCACGCGCGGGCGCTGGGTGATGGGGACCCGTCCGCCGTCGATGTCGAGGTCCTGTGAATAGGCCTCGAGCTCGGCCTCGATCACCACCAGGTCGCTCACCGGGTCGCGATCCGGCTCCAGGGTCGCGCAGTCGAGGACGTGCACCAGCACCGCGCACCGCTCGATGTGACGCAGGAACTCCAACCCGAGTCCATTGCCCTCGCTCGCGCCTGGGATGAGCCCAGGGACGTCGGCAACGGTGTAGCGGCTCTCTCCCGCCTGCACCACGCCGAGGTTCGGCACCAGCGTGGTGAACGGGTAGTCGGCGATCTTGGGCCGGGCCGCGGAGATCGCAGCGACCAGGCTGGACTTGCCTGCACTCGGGTACCCGACCAGGGCGACATCGGCGATCGTCTTGAGCTCCAGGACGACCTCGGCCTCGTCTCCCGGCTCGCCGAGCAGGGCGAATCCTGGAGCCTTGCGTTTGGCGGAGGAGAGCGCGGCGTTGCCGAGCCCGCCCGCGCCGCCGTGTGCCACCACGAACTCGGAGCCGACTCCCACCAGGTCGGCCAGGACGTTGCCCTCGCGGTCTTTGACCACGGTGCCGTCGGGCACGGGCAGCACGAGATCGTCGCCGATGGCTCCCTGCCGGAAGTCACCCATCCCCTGGGACCCGCTCTCGGCGTGCCGATGCGGCAGATGGTGGAAGTCGAGCAACGTCGTCGACTGTGCGTCGACCCGCAGGATCACGCTCCCGCCGCGACCGCCATTGCCACCATCGGGCCCGGCCAGCGGCTTGAACTTCTCTCGCTTGATCGAGGCGCAGCCATGGCCGCCGTCCCCTCCCGACGCGTGGACGACCGCTCGATCGACAAACGTTGCCATGGGTCGGTCCTTCCTTGCTCCTGCTCGTACTGCGGGGAATACGACGAGGGGCGCACCACGCGGTGGTGCGCCCCTCGTCACAAGTGTGTCTGAAGCGATCTCAGGCGGTGGCCTCGACGATGTCGATGACCTTGCGGTCACGCCGGGTTCCGAACTGCACAGTGCCCGCCTTGAGCGCGAAGAGCGTGTCGTCACCGCCGCGGCCGACGTTGTAGCCCGGGTGGAAGTGGGTGCCGCGCTGGCGGACGATGATCTCACCGGCACTGACGAGCTGGCCGCCGAACCGCTTCACACCAAGACGCTGAGCGTTGGAGTCCCGACCGTTGCGCGAGGAGCTCGCGCCCTTCTTGTGTGCCATGGCGTAGAACCTGCTTTCGTACTGGAAGTGTGGGGAGACCCGGCATCGGACGCGCTGGCGCCCGGGCCTGGTCAGGCGATGCTGGTGACCTTGAGCCGGGTCAGCTTCTGACGGTGACCCTGCCGACGACGGTAACCCGTCTTGTTCTTGTAGCGCAGGATGTCGATCTTCGGGCCCTTCTCGTCCCGGACGACCTCAGCCGTGACGGTGACCCCGGCGAGCTTGGCAGCATCCGTGGTCACCACGGCACCGTCGACGAGCAGCAGCGCAGGGAGCTGCACCGACGACCCCGGCTCACTGGCCAGACGGTCGACGACGACGATGTCGCCCACCGACACCTTCTCCTGGCGGCCGCCAGCCTTCACGATCGCGTAAACCACGTTGCTGCTCATCTCTCTTGGTGACTAAACGAAGTGTTCCCGAACGTTCCGCGCACACCGCCGGGTTGACCTGTGGTCATCCGCTGCTCGACATGCGCCCACTCCAGGGCACCCAGACTTGGAGCGCGCATTGCGCGCCGACGCTCAACTCTACCGGGCCGTGGGCGTACGGTCAAAACACTGTGCCAGTCTTCTCCGCGTCGGCTGTCACTGTGACCTACATCCTAACGCCGGGCGGCACTTCCACGGGAGGATGCGCAGGTGAGTGGGGTCCTTGCCGGGTTCGGTGTTATCGCCCTCGTCATCGTGGCGGGCTACGCATTAGCGCGCCGTGGAACCTTGGGGGCGCAGGGCCAGCGGGTCCTGGCACGCCTGGCATTCTCCGTGGCGATGCCCGCGCTGCTCTTCTGCCGGCTGGCAGAGTCCGACCTGCATCAGGTCTTCTCCGCTTCCCTGATCGTGACGGCGGGATCGGTCATCGTGGTGGCAGGCATCTACGTGCTGGTGGCGCGTCTCGCCTGGCATCAGGACACTCCCGGACTGGTGGTCGGATCGTTCGCCTCGGGCTACGTCAACGGAGGCAACCTGGGTATTCCGATCGCCGCCTATGTCCTGTCTGACGCGTCGTATGCGATCCCGGTGATGCTCTGGCAGCTCTGCATCTTCGCTCCGGTGGGCATGGCCCTCCTGGACCGGAGTCTGAGCTCCGGCGCGCCGACCCGCAGGTTCGCG
>JAATES010000137.1 GCA_015655615.1 Actinomycetales bacterium | reverse complement strand
TCTGCGATCGTGCGGTTCACGCTGTCGTGCTTTCGTCCGTTGATCGCGACGCGCGCCCCGGCATCGGCGAGGGAAACCGCGATCGCACGACCGATGCCCTGCGTGGAGCCAGTCACCAGGGCAGTGCGGCCTTGAAGATCGATGAGCATGACAGGTCCCTTCCGATCACCGGAGCGGTAGGCAACCGTGACATGTCCGACGAAGTGACTGAAGAACGCAAAACCGGCCGCCCCCGCCAGTGGCCCAGTTTACCGGCGCACTTCGCAAAGCGCCTTTGCCGGCGTTCCGTTCCCGCTTCACGCGTGGGCGCTCGCCCAACGTCGGTCAGTCCACGCAGCTAAGGAGCGGAACACGCGAAGACCGCCGAACCTGCACCCCACCGGACGGTGGGACTGCTCCGGTTGTGCCGTTTCGGGTTCGGCACAACCGGAGAATCCACGACATCGGCTGTTAGAGGCCGGGGTTGATAGCGGCGACCATCTGGTCGTACGCACCATTGACCTCGGCGAAGCGCATCGGCTTCACCGCTTCGACGAGGATCTCCGACCCGTCCTGGGCCTGGAGCAGGGTGACGACCTCGTCGACGAACGCGTCCAGCGGGAGGAAGTGCTCGAACTCCGCCTGCCCTGGGGTGAGGTCCGTGCGGACCCCGGGCGGGACGATCTCCAGCACCTGGATGCTGGTGTCGGCGAGCTGGAGGCGGAGCGTGTCGGTGAACCGGTGGATGAACGCCTTAGACCCGTTATAGGTCGGGAACGCCGCGACCGGGGTATGGGCAAGCCCCGACGACACCGTGATGATCGCCGCATCCGCCTGGGCCTGCAGGTGTTCGACGAACGCGGCGATCAACCGGATCGGGCCGAGCACATTTGTCACCACGGTGCTCTCCGCGGTGACGAGGAAGTCGGCGCTGTGTACGTCTTCGGCGGCCATGATCCCGGCCATCGCGATCAGCGTGTCGACGTTCGGGTACTGGGCGAGCACCTCGTCGCGGGCGGTCAGCACGGATGCCGGGTCGGCGGTGTCAATGCGGACGGTGGAAAAGTCGTGCTCCTTGGCAAGCTGCTCCAGCAGTGCGGTGCGGCGGCCTCCGATGATGACGGTGCTGCCCGCTGCCTTGAGGCGCAGGGCGAGGGCGAGTCCGATGCCGGAGGTGGCACCGGGGATGAAGATGGTATGGGTAGAAATGTCCACGGAGTGGTTCCTTTCGTTGGCCTGTGCCATCAGCCTCACGCAGGAGCCCAGAACGGCGAAAGAGGAGCGGTTATCGGAGGACCGCCACTCCTCCCCTCCGCGCTGACGCCAGCGGCCGCTGCGGCGTATCGTGGGGAAGTGGACCGTTTACAGCTCGCCGATTTCCTCCGTCACCGACGAGGGGCGCTCCGCGCGGAAGACGTCGGTATCGTGCCCGGGCCACGGAGGCGCACCGCGGGCCTGCGACGCGAAGAAGTCGCGGCGTTGACCGGGATGTCTCCGGACTACTACACACGTCTGGAGCAGGCGCGTGGTCCGCAACCATCCGAGCAGATGCTCGGCGCCCTCGCCCGGGCGCTGCGCCTCACCGCCGACGAACGAGACCACCTCTACCGACTCTCCGGACACAACCCGCCGACCCGCCACGGGCTTGACACACATGTCGCCCCCGCGCTCCAGCGCGTCCTCGACCGGCTCGACGACACCCCCGCGCTGGTCTTGTCCAGCCTGGGTGAAACGCTCATGCAGAACCGGCTCGCCGCCGCGCTCTTCGGCGACCACACCCAGCACACCGGGCTGGCACGATCGGGCGTCTACCGATGGTTCACCGATCCCACCGAACGCGCCTGCTACCCGCCCGTCGCGCACCCGCATCAAAGCCGCGCGCAGGTCGCGAACCTCCGTGTCGCGTTTGGCATCGCCGGGGCCTCCTCCCGTGCCGGTGAGCTCGTCCGGGCCCTGAGCAAGGTCAGTCCAGAGTTCGTCGAGCTCTGGGAGCTGCACGAAGTCGTCACCCGTTTCGAGGATCACAAGGTTCTCCTGCATCCCGAGCTGGGCGAGATCGAACTCGACTGCCAAGCCCTGTTCACCGAAGACCAATCCCAAGCCCTCCTCGTCCTCACCGCACCACCACGAACAGAAGCCCTCGAGAAACTCCAGTTACTCGGCGTCCTCGGACACGAACAATTCACACCCTGAGCCTGTCATCAAACGACGCCCGGCGGCCCCGTGACGGATGGCGCGGATCACCGTCCGGTCGAAGATAGCGCTGCAGCCGAGCGCTTCACTTGCCCTGGATCCGGACGCGCTTTTGGCATCGGGAGATGGT
>JAATES010000239.1 GCA_015655615.1 Actinomycetales bacterium | reverse complement strand
GCCCTTCACATCCGGGGCAGGGTGCCCCGTGATCGATCAACCGACGTTCGAAGAAACAGACCACCAGAAGACCGGCCTTCCAAAATTCTAGTAGCCGAGTGACATGATCCGGCCCATTGAGGACCAAGGTCAATGGATTGAGTCAAAATTGCATGGAAAATACGTAGGAAACGCCGTCCTCAACGGGTCAGGACGCCAGTCCTCCCCCGCAGAGGCGCGGAACCCTAAGACCCCCTCGGACGCTTCGCGATGGCGTCGAGGCCTGGCAGCGAGGCTTGCTGCTGCCGGAGACGGGAACGTATGAGGCGACAGCAGCGAGGCGACAGCAGCGAGCAGTTGGGTCCCGTCTTGTGATGGCTTAGGATTGACCGGTTACCCGCGCGCCATGTCGACAGAGCGGGAGACAGACCAGTCCGTGCAGCGGGAGCCGAGAGGTGACCAGCTTGCGGTTCGTGCGGGGAGCGCGGCACGTGCGCCTCGTCCAGATCAGTGGGAGAGCATCGAAGTGAAGAGCGCCGTCGAGACCCTGGACCCAACCAAGGTCAAGCTGACCGTCGAGGTGGAGTACGACGAGCTCAAGCCGAGCATCGACCACGCGTACAAGCACATCGGCGAGCAGGTGAATGTGCCGGGCTTCCGCAAGGGCAAGGTCCCCCCGCGCATCATCGACCAGCGGGTCGGCCGTGCTGCCGTGCTGGAGCACGCCGTCAACGACTCACTCGGTGGTTTCTACAGCCAGGCAGTGAGCGAGACCTCCCTGCGTCCCCTGGGCCGCCCCGAGGTCGAGGTCACGCGCATCCCGGACATCGGAGACACTGCCGGTGAGCTGCACTTCACCGCCGAGGTCGAGGTGCGCCCGACCGTCGAGCTTCCCCAGCTGGACGCCCTCACCCTGTCCGTCGACTCGTTGGAGGTCACCGATGAGGACGTCGACGTCCGCCTCGAGGCGCTCCGTGCTCGTTTCGGTGCCCTGGTCGGCGTCGACCGCCCGGCCGCTGAGGGCGACTTCGTGGTCATCGACCTCACCGCCAAGGTCGCCGACGTCGAGCTGGACTCGGTCAAGGGCGTCAGCTACCAGATCGGGTCCGAGTCGATGCTGGACGGCCTGGACGAGGCGCTCACCGGCTTGTCCGCAGGGGAGACCACCACGTTCCGCTCGGCGCTGGTCGCCGGTGAGAACGAGGGCACGCAGTCGGACATCACCGTGACCGTCGATCAGGTCAAGGAACGGCAGCTGCCTGACGCCGACGATGACTTCGCGCAGCTGGCCAGCGAGTTCGACACCCTGGAGGAGCTGGTGGCGGACCTGCGCGTGCAGGCCGAGAAGCTCAAGGAGCAGGGCCGGGCCAACCAGGCGCGGGACGCGCTGCTGGCCGAACTGGAGAAGACCGATGTGCCGCTTCCCGCTGGCGTGATCGCGGACGAGGTCCACCGTCACCTGGAAGGCGAGGACCGCCTGGAGGACGACGAGCACCGGGCTGAGGTCACCGCCGACGTGGAGCAGACACTCAAGCGCCAGATCCTGCTCGACACGCTGGCCGAGACCCTCGCTGTCCGAGTCGGCCAGGCCGAGTTGCTCGACTACCTGGTCAGCTCGTCACGGCAGTACGGGCAGGACGCCAACGAGTTCATCCGCGAGATCGACTCCTCCGGGCAGCTGCCCGCCGTCGTCGCTGAGGTGGCCCGGAACAAGTCCCTGATCCTCGCGCTGCGCGAGGTGTCGGTGGTCGACGCCGCCGGCGGCGTCGTGGACCTCAGCGAGTTCCTGGATGTGGCCGCCGATGAGGAGACCATCACAGACGAGGACGAGGCGGGCTCGGAGGACGACCAGAACTGACCACGCATCGCCAGGCCCGGCCGCCCCTTGGATTCGCAGGGGGAGGCCGGGCCTCGTGCTGTCCGGCAGCGCCGGCCGGCTCGACCGGGCCACCCGGTGCGCCGACAGCGAAAACACCGGCTTTTGCGACGGAAGGGCACGTCGTGCGCGTTACTGTCACTGCACGGGGTCGGTGGTCTGAACCGGTCCCGCAGGATGTGAGATCGAGTCACAAGGAGATGGCGTGAACGAGACGATGCCCCAGGGTGCCCGCGGTGACGGCGGCGGGTTCGGGCTGAACGACAGCATCTACAACAGGCTGCTCAAAGAGCGCATCATCTGGCTCGGCTCCGAGGTGCGCGATGAGAACGCCAACGCGATCTGCGCCCAGCTGATGCTCCTGGCCGCCGAGGACCCGGACAAGGACATCTACCTCTACATCAACTCCCCGGGCGGGTCCATCACCGCCGGGATGGCGATCTACGACACCATGCAGTACATCCAGCCCGACGTCGCCACGGTGGCAGTCGGCCTGGCGGCATCGATGGGGCAGTTCCTGCTGTCCTCGGGTGCCAAGGGCAAGCGGTATGCGACGCCCCACGCCCGCATCATGATGCACCAGCCGTCCGGTGGCGTGGCGGGGACCGCCACGGATGTCCGCATCAATGCGCAGCTCATCATGCATATGAAGACGGTGCTCTCCGAGCTCACCGCCGAGCAGACCGGGCAGTCGCTCGAGACCATCCTGAAGGACAACGACCGCGACAACTGGTTCACCGCCGAGCAGGCGCTGGAGTACGGATTCGTCGATCATGTGGTCACCCACGCGGACGCCGTCGCCGGTGGCGGCGGAACCACCGCGTCCTGATCCCACCTTCCACCACCTTGAGGGAGTAGACCCGTGAGCATCGAATCTCAGTTCATCTCCACCGCCCAGCGACTGGCCGGTGACCGTCCGATGGCCATGCCCAGCGCCCGCTACGTGCTTCCGCAGTTCGAGGAGCGTACGGCCTACGGCTACAAGCGCCAGGACCCGTACACCAAGCTCTTCGAGGACCGCATCATCTTTCTCGGTGTACAGGTGGACGACGCCTCCGCCGACGACGTGATGGCGCAGCTGCTCGTCCTGGAGAGCCAGGACCCCGACCTCGACATCAAGATGTACATCAACTCACCCGGTGGCTCCTTCACGGCGATGACCGCGATCTACGACACCATGCAGTACGTCAAGTCGCGCATCCAGACCGTGTGCCTGGGCCAGGCCGCCTCGGCCGCCGCCGTGCTGCTCGCGGCGGGCGCGCCGGGCATGCGACTCGCCCTGCCCAACGCGCGTGTGCTGATCCACCAGCCTGCCATCGGTTAGGGCTCCTATGCGCAGGCTACGGACATCGAGATCCAGGCCAACGAGCTCGACCGGATGCGTGACTGGCTCGAATCCACGCTGGCTGCGCACAGCGGGCAGGACATCGCCCGGATTCGCAAGGACATCGAGCGGGACAAGATCCTCAGTGCGGCTCAGGCCAAGGACTACGGACTGGTCGACCAGGTGCTCGAAAGCCGTAAGCCGGTCGCGCCGGTCACAGCGTGACACGCGATTGCTCGCGCTGACTCCGGTGCGCCATGCTGACACCGAGACTGCGGTGGTGTGGAATAGGAGGGGCGACACCACCTGCTGTCGCAGCCTGGGGACGTCGGTCGACGTCCGCGGGGCCGGCGTTCCCGACGCCCGGCCCCTGCGGTCGGGTCGGCCAGAGGGAGGATCGTGGTGACTCGCATCTCGGACGGTGCTGACCTGCTCAAGTGCTCGTTCTGTGGCAAATCTCAGAAGCAGGTCAAGCGGCTGATCGCGGGGCCTGGGGTCTACATCTGTGACGAGTGCATCGAGTTGTGCAACGAGATCGTCGAGGAGGAGTTCACCGGCGAAGGTCCCGTCGTCGAGGGCGAGCTCCCCAAGCCCCAGGAGATCTTCGACTTCCTGGAGCAGTACATCATCGGCCAGTCGAGCGCCAAGAAGTCGCTGGCGGTCGCGGTCTACAACCATTACAAGCGGATTCGCGCCACGGGCGGCGAACGCCAGGTGGGTGAGGACGCCGACCGGATCGAGATTGCGAAGAGCAACATCCTGCTGCTCGGCCCCACCGGCACGGGCAAGACCTATCTGGCCCAGACCCTCGCCAAGCTCCTCAACGTGCCCTTCGCCATCGCCGACGCCACCGCTCTGACCGAGGCGGGCTACGTCGGAGAAGACGTCGAGAACATCCTGCTCAAGCTGATCCAGGCCGCGGACTTCGACGTGAAGAAGGCGGAGACCGGGATCATCTACATCGACGAGATCGACAAGATCGCCCGGAAGGCCGAGAACCCCTCCATCACCCGGGATGTCTCGGGGGAGGGCGTCCAGCAGGCCCTGCTCAAGATCATCGAGGGAACCGTGGCCTCCGTTCCGCCCCAGGGCGGCCGGAAGCACCCGCATCAGGAGTTCATCCAGATCGACACCGCCAACGTGCTGTTCATCGTCGCGGGTGCGTTCTCCGGTCTCGAGGAGATCATCGCGCAGCGCGTGCGCAAGCGTGGTGTGGGATTCGGTGCGCCCATGCAGACCCAGGACGACGGGGACATCTTCGGTGAGGTCCGGCCCGAGGACCTGCACAAGTTCGGGCTGATCCCGGAGTTCATCGGGCGTCTGCCGGTGGTGGCGAATGTCAACAAGCTGGACCAGAGCGCCCTGGTGAGCATTCTGACGGAGCCGCGCAACGCGTTGGTCAAGCAGTACCAGAAGATGTTCGAGCTGGACGGCGTCGAGCTGGAGTTCTCGGACGAGGCCATCGCGGCCGTCGCCGATCAGGCGCTGCTGCGCGGCACCGGCGCCAGGGGCCTGCGCTCCATCCTCGAAGAGGTGTTGCAGCAGGTCATGTTCGAGGTTCCCAGCCGCGACGACGTCGAGCGCGTGGTCATCACGGAACAGACCGTGCTGGAGAATGTCTATCCGACCCTGGTGCCCCGCAGCACCAAGCGCGCACCGCGAGAGAAGAGCGCGTAGTCCGCGCGGACCTCCAGCACAGGGACTCCGGTCAGGGGACCCTGGTGTGCTCCATGTCATCCCCATTGCCAGACACCGTCGAAGCAGGGTAGTGTCGCGGCACAGAAACGTTTCGGCGTCGGCACGCTCGGACACAGGTGTCCTGGCGGGCATGACGGGGCCCGCGTGAGGTGGCGCGGTGCCGGGCAGCATCGTATCGATGGAACCAATGACGGTCATCCTTGATGAGGAGTTCACATGCACACGACACGACGCCTGATCGCGGCGGGGGTCGCGCTCACCCTCGCGGGCGCGTTGATTGCTCCCCAGGCAAG
>JAATES010000300.1 GCA_015655615.1 Actinomycetales bacterium | reverse complement strand
GCGCGATGTGAGCGCAAGACCGACGTAGAGCACTCCGGCGAAGGGAGTCCCGCGCCGCCCCATCTCCGCGATCGTGGGCTCTGCGACCCGCTCGACGACCTCCTGGACCAGATCGCCTGGCGCCCAGGGCAGAGGGCTGTAGGCGCCCATGCCCCCGGTGTTGGGCCCGAGGTCGCCGTCGAAGGCACGCTTGAAATCCTGTGCGGGGACTAACGGCACCACCGTGACCCCGTCGCTGAGGCAGAACAAGGATACTTCCGGACCGTCCAGGTACTCCTCGATGACCACCCTGCCACCGGTGCCGCGCGCGGCCAGAGCCGTGCGCGCATGGGCGACGGCCTCATCGCGGTCCGCGGTGACCACCACGCCCTTGCCCGCTGCCAGACCGTCATCCTTGACGACGTAGGGCGGCCCGAAGACATCGAGAGCATCGCTGACCTCGGTGATCGTGGTGCAGACGTGAGCCAGCGCGGTGGGCACACCGGCGCTCGCCATCACCTCTTTCGCGAAGGCCTTCGACCCTTCGAGCGCTGCCGCCCGGGCCGTGGGCCCGAAGACTGCGATACCGGCCGCCGCGACCGCATCGGCGACCCCGGCCACGAGCGGGGCCTCCGGCCCGATGATCACCAGATCGGCGGCCACCTGGCGTGCGAGCGCCACCACAGCGGCACCGTCCAGCGGGTCGATCGCGTGCAGCGCCGCCAGTGCGCCGATGCCGGGATTACCCGGTGCGGCATGGAGGTCATGAACTGCGCCACCCCGGGCCGCCTCCTGCGCGAGGGAATGGACAATGGCGTGCTCACGGGCACCGCCGCCGATGACGAGGATCTTCACGGTCACCGAGTCTAACGGGGCTGGGGCGAGGCCTCGTGACCGCCTGTCGAGCCGCTCAGTCCACCAGGTCGAAACGCTGCACGGTGGCCTCGCGGCCCGGGCCCACGCCGATGGACGAGATCCGGGTTCCGGACAATTCCTCCAGGGCGAGCACATAGCTCTGCGCGTTCACCGGCAGGTCCTCGAACGTGCGCGCCTCCGAGATGTCCTCGGTCCACCCCGGCAACAGCTCATAGATCGGTTTGGCGTGGTGGAACGAACTCTGGTCGAGTGGCATGTCATCGACCCGGAGCCCGTCGACCTCGTAGGCCACGCACACCGGGATCTGCTCGATTCCGGTCAGCACATCCAGTTTGGTCAGGACGAGGTCGGTGAGCCCGTTGATCCGCCCGGCATACCGCGCGATGACCGCGTCGTACCAGCCGCAGCGCCGCGGGCGCCCGGTCGTGGTGCCGAACTCGCCACCGTTGGTGCGCAGCAGCTCACCCCAGCTGTCGAACAGCTCCGTCGGGAACGGGCCTTCGCCCACCCGGGTGGTGTAGGCCTTGATGACCCCCACGACGCGATCGATCCGGGTGGGGCCGACCCCCGACCCGGTGCACGCGCCGCCCGCAGTCGCCGAGGAGGACGTCACGAACGGGTAGGTGCCGTGGTCGACGTCGAGCATGGTCGCCTGCCCGGCCTCGAAGAGCACCGTCTTGCCGGCATCGAGCGCCTGATTGAGCACCAGGGCGGTGTCGGCGACCATCGGGCGCAGCCGGTCGGCATAGGAGAGCAGCTCGTCGAGGGTCTCCTGGACCGTGACGGCCCGTCGGTTGTAGACCTTGACCAGCAGCTGGTTCTTCTGCTCCAGGGACCCCTCGACCTTCTCGGCGAGGATCTTCTCGTCGAAGAGGTCCCAGATGCGCAGGCCCACCCGGTTGATCTTGTCGGCGTAGGACGGGCCGATACCACGACCGGTCGTGCCGATGCGACGCTTGCCGAGGAACCGTTCGGTCACCTTGTCCAAGGTGCGGTGATACGGGGCGATCACGTGGGCGGAGCCGGAGACCAGAAGCCTGGAGGCGTCGACGCCACGGGCGCTGATCGCGTCGATCTCCTGGAAGAGCACCTCGAGGTCGACCACGACCCCGTTGCCGATGACCGGAGTGACCCCGGGCGACAGGATGCCCGAGGGCAACAGGTGGAGCGCATATTTGTCGCCATCGATGACCACCGTGTGGCCGGCGTTGTTCCCGCCGTTGAACTTCACCACATAGTCGACGCGGGAGCCGAGCTGATCGGTCGCCTTGCCTTTGCCTTCATCGCCCCACTGGGCGCCGACGACCACCACGGCTGGCATGGATTTCCACCTTCGCGCTGCCGATCGAGGGCTGGGCACGGCACGCGAGACGAAGCGTGCTTCCCTGGCATGGCGGGTGACAGCGTCCCGCATGCAGGCCAAGTCTACCGAGCGCTCGCCCGGGCTGGGCCGTCCGCTCAGATGCCGCCGTCGCGCAGGCCCGCCACCGCTGCCGGGCTCGTCCCCGAGTCCACCAGGAACTGCTCGCATCGCCGCGCCTCGGAGACCTCGCCAATCTGGGCTGCGGCCTCCGCGAGAGCCAGCAATGCGCGCAGGAACCCCTGGTTGGCCTCAT
>JAATES010000095.1 GCA_015655615.1 Actinomycetales bacterium | reverse complement strand
CGCCCCACCGCAGCCCTCGCCCTCGAGATCGCCCAGGTGCCCACGAGCGACGGCCTCGCCTGGCGGGCGCTGGCACCGGACGCCGAACTGCGCAGATCGGGTGCGGTCTCACTGAGCGGGGACGGCGTCCTGCTGTCCCGCAGGATCCGCGTGCACGACGCGGTCGTCCGGCACCTCCATGGCGACGAGACCGCCTCCCCGTGGCTCCGCCCGTTGCTGACCGAGCTGCCGTTCCTGCTGGCTCCGGACCAGCCCAGTCCCGTGGCACGTGCGTTGCGCGCCGGACAGCCGCTCGTGTGGGTCCACAGCCCCGTGGGCACCATAGGCGCCTCGCTGGCCACGCATGCCTGCTTCGAACTGGATGCGACCTACCTCGCCGCCGACCTCACGCGGCTCGTCACCGCGTCCGGACCCAGCAGCGGCGCGCCCGGCGACCGGTCCGCCACGGGAACCGGATCCAGGCTCCCCGCCGAGTCCGACGTGCGGTCGGTCGTCGCCGAGCTGTGCCTGGAGGCCACCCTGGACGGATCGCTCCTGGTCCTGCTCGGCGCCCACCTCGCCGGCCCCGCCATGACCGACCTCGTCCGGTCGCCCACCCCGGTGATCGCGGTGGGCCAGAGCGACTGGAACCCGCAGTGGCACCCGGAGCTGCCGATCCTCGTCACCGCGCCGCGCCTCGGCATCAAGGATCGCACCCAGGCCTGGCGCGAGGCGCTCCGCCTGACGGAGCCGAGCCGGGACATCACGGCTCTACGGCTGACCCCTGAGGAGATCGCCGCAGTCGGCAAGGCGGTCGTCCGGATCCGAGAGGCCACGGGGGAGCCGGTCACCACCGAACTGATCACCCGAACCGCACGGGCGCTGAGCTCGCGCGGTGGTCACCAGACCACGAAGGGCCGCACTCCGGCACAGCTGTCCGACCTGGTCCTGCCGGCCCACACCCTCAGCGAGATCAACCGGCTGATCGGCTGGGGCCGCTACCGCGACGACGTGCTGGCCTCAGCGGACCTCCAGGGCAAGGGCGGCAAGGGGTCCGGCATCGCCGCCCTGTTCTCGGGAAGCCCCGGCACGGGCAAGACCCTGGCCGCACATGTGGTGGCAGACACCCTCGGCATGGAGTTGATGCAGGTCGACCTGTCCAGCATCGTCGACAAGTATGTCGGTGAGACCGAGAAGAACCTGGAGCGCGTCTTCACCGCCGCAGAGTCGCTCAACTGCGTGCTGTTCTTCGATGAGGCGGACTCCTTGTTCGGTTCGCGTTCGGCCGTGACCGATTCCCGGGATCGCTATGCGAACCAGGAGGTGGCCTACCTCCTGCAACGGATCGAGGCCTTCGACGGCATCACGGTCCTGGCCACCAATCTGCGCGGGAACCTCGACCCCGCCTTCGCCCGTCGGCTGCACTTCATGATCCACTTCCCGGACCCGGACGAGCAGACCCGCGTGCACCTGTGGGAACACCACCTGGCGCAGGTCGCGGCGCTCGACAGCACGGACCCTCCGCGGGTGCCCCTCCTGGCGGGCGCCCTCGAGCTGGCCGGCGGCGACATCCGCAACATCGTGCTCGCCGCGGCCTACGACGCCGTCAGCAAGGACCAGCCGGTGAGCATGGCGCATGTGCGCCAGTCCGCGGCCCGAGAGTTCGCAAAGCTGGGCCGGCGCCTGCCGGCGTCGGCCCTCGGCATGGACGAGGCGTCGAGCGCAGGTGACGAACTCGCCGAACTTACGTAACGATTGCCGTATTGCGGGCGAGCCGATATCGGCACCATGGAAGGGAAGAAGCCGGCCGTTCCAGCCGGCACCCGGGAGGAGCGTCTGATGAGCACGGCCCCCGCCACGGCACCACGCACGCAGCAGGCCGCCGATCCGACCACCGCCACCACCGCACCGCCCACCCTGGCGAGTGAATTCGATCCCGCGCCGGTCCCGGCACCGGGCCTGATGGTCGGCGCCGCCGACGATGTCGCCGAGCAGCGCGCCGACGACATGGCCGACGCCGCGCTGCGCCGGTTGTCCGCCGCGCAGGATGACGCGCCCCCGGCGCCGGAGAGCCACCGGCATGACCCCGGGTGCGGGCACCTGCGCCGCGCCTCCGAGCCCGCTGTGACCGCACCCGCAGCCTCGCAGTCGATCGGCGCCGCCGGTGGTTCCCTCGATGCCGGTTCCGCCGACGCGATCCACTCGCGCCGCGGCGGCGGTGCAGCCCTGCCCGGCAAGGTCCGCTCCACCATGGAGACCGCATTCGGGCGGGACCTCGGCGGAGTCCGCATCCATGACGACGCCACCTCGGCACGTCTGAGCCGGCAGATGTCTGCGCACGCCTTCACCACGGGCAACGACATCTTCTTCGGTGCCGGGCAGTTCCAGCCCGAGTCCGCGGTGGGACAACGCGTCCTCGCCCACGAGATCGCCCACGTCGTCGCCGAGGGCGGCAGTTCGGTGCGGCGCGGATTCTTCGGCAAGCTCAAGGCCACGATCACCGGCGAGACCTACGTTCCCTCGGCGACCGAGCAGGCCAAGGACCTCAAGAAGAACCGTGCGGCCGAGCTGAAGCAACAGCGAGCCGATGGCATCGCAGGCCGCAACGACTTGCAGCAGAGGATCCAGGAGGGCGGTGCCCCGCTGACGGGGGCCACCCCTGCCGAGCGGTTCAGAGAGGTCAGCCAGCTCCTGGAGGCGGCGATCCGGGCCGAAGAACAACAGGTCGGGGACTTGAAGAGCGCGCACTTCGACGCAACCTCGAACGAGTGGGAACCCGACTGGAGCGACGACCGCGTCGCCGACGAGGTCTACCAGGACGTGTATCTGAGCGCACAGGCGGACCCCGCCCTGAAGTTCATCGCTCCCATGCGCGCGACCGCCGTGGAGCGACTGGTGCGAACGGTACGCGAGATGCGCACGAACGCCCGGGTGCGCGCGGACATGAACGTCAAGGCCCAGGGCGGGACCACCGGCTCCAAGGAGGTCGAGGGCTTCTACGACGCCTTCACCAAGGAGGTCGAGGCCGAGATCGCGGTCAAGGTCGCGGCCGCCCCCGGGCCCGAGGAGAAGAATGCCGCCCGCGCAGAGGTCCTGACCAGGAGCGCCGTCGTCATCGACCTCCGGCTGCGCGGCGGCCTGGCGCCTGAGGTGGCCGCACTCCTCCCGGCAGCGGACAGCGCACTCGATCGCAGGCACAAAGCGGCCGCGACCGAGCGGTTCGTGGCCCGCTTCGGCGGCGACCGCCCCGCCTCCCGCACCGCGATGGAGAAGGCCGAGCACAAGCTCGACCATCATGGAGACACAGCGGACTCGGTCGGAGAATGGGCGACGACCGGCCTCGAGGCGCTCAACTTCGGCCTCAACAACGATGATGCGACCAAGTCGGCGACCGGCACCGAGATCAGCGACGGTCCTTCGGCAATGAAGAAGCTGATCGGCCCGCTCGCGCCCATCAAAGACCTCGGACAGAGCGTCTCCCAGGTCAAGGACCGCAAGGCGAAGGGCATCGCCGACGACGACGACGTCCAGTCGGAGACCCCCGGCCGCAACGAGCGGATCACGTCGGGCATCGGAAGCGTCCTCGGCATCCTGAACAACTTGAAGAGCGCCGTGCAGAGCGCGATGAAGTTCGTGTCGGCGATCAAGGACGCCTACAAGACCAAAGACCCGCGCAAGGCGGTCGCGATCATCAAGTCAGGCTCCGACGGCACCACCGCCTTGCTGAGCGGTGCCAAGAACTCCGCAGAGCTGGCCGAGAAGATCTCACCGAGCATCACGGACTCCGTGGGCACGGTCATTCCCGGCTTCGACATCGCGCTCGCGGCCTCCGCCGTGTGCGGGGCGGCCGCAGACCTGGCCCAGGCCGCGCTGCGCATGTCGGACACCAACGCCGCCATGTTAGAGGCTCGCGTTCGCGGGCTGAACGACGCCGCCGGCAAGAAGGCCGACGTCATGGTCTATCCGCTGACCAAGGTCGCCCAGAGCCACACGGTCCAGGTGGAGAAGAGCTCCTGGACCACCGGGAAGTCCGTCAGCGATCTGGTCACCTCGATCACCTCGCTGGCCACCGCGGGCGGCTTCGGCATTCCGAAGGCGGTCCAGGCCGGTGTCGGCCTGCTCGACATGCTGCACGACTTCGGCCACGCGATTGCCAGAGAGGTGCTGACCTCACTGGCGATCAAGTCCGAGGCGGAGGCCAAGCTCTCGCTCGAGGGCAGCTCGGAGAAGGTGCTGGAACGCAGCCCCGCGATGGCCGTCGAGGGCATCATCGTGCGCGCGGCGATCCAGAAGGACCCGGTCGCCATCAGCTTCCTCAGCCACTACGAGCTCGAAGGGGAAGCCGTGACGACGCTGCTGCCCAAGCTCAACCCCCGGACGATCACCGGACAGGCACAGGACACCGGTGGCGATGCCGACCTGCTGTTCAAGATCCGCGACGTGGTGCTGGAGGGCATGGGCGACGAGGCCGACCCCCAGCACGTCTGGGACGAGTACAAGGACAAGGCCGTCTCGGTCCTGGACAAGTGGAAGACCACCGGCGATCTCGCGAACCAGCGCAACACCTTGGAGGGCGAGGCTCCCGGCGGCAAGCAGGGAAGCCGCAGCTTCGGCTGGCGGCTGAAGATGATGTTCAAGACCGAGAAGAAGCTCGCACGGTCCACCTTCAAGACCAGTGCCGACTGGGACGAGCGGCAGGGCAGCCAACCCGCGCCGGCCCCGTCCGGCCCGGCCGTCACCGGCCCCATCGCGATGATCTGCGGCAACGAGGTCCTCAGTGTGGGCGCCGACGACCAGGCCGTCGAGGCCTTCACCCAGGCGGTGAGCGGCATGCCCGACGATCTGATCACGCAGGCCCTGGCCGACCCCCTGAACGACAAGAAGGCACGTGACCTCCTGCAGTCTCTGCTGGACGACCGCCTGCAGGCCTCCGTCCTGAAGAAGTCGGCATGAGCGACGACCTGGACCTGCCGGGCCTCGCCGCCTCCCTGGCCCGGCTCCATGCCGATCCGTCAGTCCTGCTGGGCCGGATCATCTCGGCCCTGGAGGCCGCCGGGGTCCGGACCGAGGTCGACTGGGAGCTGGAGACCTTCGACGTGCTGGGCGACGGACCCGAGCACGAGCAGGTCCTGGGCGTGGTCATGCAGCGCTCCCGCGCCGCGGTCTTCCACCGGGTGCACCACGGCTATCTCACCGAGGCCGAACGGGAACGGGTGCTCCCAGCGGTGAACCGGGCCAACGGGTTCCTGGACGTCTCGGCCGTGGAGCTCGACGTCGAGCTGGGCACGCTGAGCCTGCGCACGGCGGTCGAGGTCGGCGACGCCGACCTCGACCGGTCGACTCTGGGAGTCCTGCTGACAGCTGCGATAGGCCGGGTCCGCGACGACTGGGAGCGCATCAGCCCAGGGTTGCTCCAGGTGGCCGCCGGGCACGCGGACGCCAGGTCGGCCGCCAGCGGCTGGCACCACCGCTGACACGCTAGTGGGCAGGCCTGTCGGCACGCATCTGCCGGCACGCGTGATATCCGTACCGATTACTGATGCCGCGATTGTCCCCACTCCATAGCGTTGTCCTGGCTCTGTGCGGTCATCGGACAGCTGGCCTGCCCGCCCGGCGTGCCCGCACGCGAGCCTGGAGGCGTTGCTCGCACCCGTTCGGCGCATGCAGGGCACGACAACGCGTCGAACGACCGACAAGTGAGGTGGTAGGTGGTGCTGATCCCGGTGGTGGACGCGAGTCTGGAGCGGATGTTGCGCGCCACCCTGCCGCTGACCGCCGAACAGGGCGACATCTCCTTCGAGGCGCCATCATCATCGTGGTCTGCCCAGGTCAACCGGCTCACGGTGAACCTGTTCCTGTACGGGGTCAATCGCAGCGCCCAGCCCCCCCGCTCCATCGCCCCCCGGGTCACCGCCGACGGCAAGCAGCAGACCCGGCATCCGCTGCCGATGGTGCAGTTCTCGTACCTGGTCAGCGCCTGGGCCGGATCGGACCGCGATCAGCACGAGCTGCTCGGCGACGTTCTGGTGCGCCTGATCGCGCATCAGGTCCTGCCACCCGACTATCTGACCCACCAGCTGTCCTCGAACGTACAACTGGCCGTGGCCGGTGACGACGTGAACCGCCCGCGTGAGGTCTGGACCGCGCTGAACGGGACGCTGCGCGCGTCGTTCACCCTGATCGTCACAGTGGCCGCGGACGCCTACGACTGGGAGACGCAGGCACCTCAGGTG
>JAATES010000255.1 GCA_015655615.1 Actinomycetales bacterium | reverse complement strand
CATCACCGAGAGGGCAAGCGTGTTGACGATGCCGAGGATCGCGATGACGATCGATAATCCGACCAGGGCGTACAGCACGACGAGGACCTGCTGGACCTGACCGGAGACCGAGGACGAGAACTCCTCGCGATCCTGCACGGACACCACCAGGTAGGGCTTCACGGCCGTCACCAGGCCTTCGCGTACCGTCTCGGCATCCGAACCCGGAGCGATCTCCACGAAGGCGACGTTGAGCACCCGCTCGGTCTCGGGGACCAGTGCGTCGTAGACCGACTGGGTCGTGATGACCTCCGTGCCGATCAGCTGCGAGTCGATCACCGCCGCCACCGTGACTCGGCGTTCGAGTGCGGAGCTGGCGCTGTCATGGACCGGAGCCAGTGCGATCCACGACCCGACGGTCCACCCGTTCTTCTCCGCCGCCGCCTTCTGCACGAGCACCTTGTCGCCGGTGAAGCCGGATACGGATCCGCTGATCACGGTGACGTCGACCGCACGTCCCACGACGCCTGAGCTCACCGCACCGATGGACGAGGTCTCGCCGTCGATGCTCAGCGGCGAATACCAGAACGTGTCGAAGGCTTCGACACCCGCGGCCTTGCCCGCGGCCTCAGCCGCACCGACCGGAACCGAGTCCTGCGCTCCTTGCAGGATGAAGTCGGCCTTCAAGGAGTTGTCGATCACCGTCGACAACGTCGCCTGAGCTGAGGCGGCCAGCACCGCGGCAGCCCCCACCAGTGCCATCCCGATCATCAAGGCCCCCGCAGTGGACGCCGTGCGTCGTGGATTGCGCACCACGTTCCCGCGCGCCAGCGCGCCGATCGGCCTGCCCCAGCGGACAAACGGCCAGGCGAGAACGCGCAGCACACCAGGGACGATCGAGGGTGCCCAGACGAGCGCACCCACGAGCAACGCGACGGCGCCGACACCGAGCAGGCCTCCCGCCCCGGAGTCCAGCCTGGTCGACGAGACCACGCTGACGACGCCCAGCGCAACCAGCACCCCGCCAAGGACTCCTCGCAGCCGTAGCCGCCTGTCCGCGGTGCTCACGGTCTCCCGCATGGCGTCCACCGGCGCGATCCTCGCGGCCCGGCGAGCAGGGATCGCAGCCGAGACGACACTGACCACCACGCCCGTGACCAAAGCGATGACCACTGTCGATGTCTCGATCGGAATCGTGCTGGTGAGCTCCATGCCGATGCCGGCGAGAATCGCACGCAGCGCGACCACCAGGCCCACGCCGGCGACCACGCCGACGGCCGCCCCGACGGCTCCCACGATGGCCGCCTGCCCCACCACGGAGCCGAAGACCTGCGACGGTGACGCCCCGACCGCCCGCAGGACGGCGATCTCCCGCATGCGCTGGCGCACGGACATCGTGAACGTGTTGGCGATGATGAATCCCCCCACGAACAAGGCCACCGCCGCGAAGACCAGCAGGAAGGTGCTGATGAACCCCAGACCTGTGTCGATGGCGGACTTCGCCTCCGCCCGCATCGTGTCTCCGGTATCGACCGTGACCTGCTGGCCTGCCAGCGCAGTGGTCACGTCTGCGGCAAGCGTCTGCTCCGAGACGCCTTCCTTGCCGAACACGGCGATCAGCCCGACCTTGCCCTCCGGGGCGAAGGCGGCGGTCGCCGTGGCCATATCGAGGCCCACCAGCGTCGCCCCGGACACCGCTGCCTCGAAGTGCAGTTCAGCGGTCACCGTGACGGGCTCGATCTTCCCGTTGAGGATCACCTTGGTCTGATCCCCGACGGCCAGACCCGATCTCTCCAACGCCGAGGTCTCGAGCGCGATCTCATCCGATGCGCTGGGAAGCTTTCCCTGGGTGACCGTGAGTGCCGGATCACCCGGCTCAAGCCCCAACGCGAGGGTCGGCGCTCCGCCTCCTCCCACCGCCGTGCCGTCGGCGCCCACCAGCACCAGGGTTCCCGTGACATCGGGCGAGACCCGCTCCACCCCGGGCGCCGCTGCAATGACGTCCTGCAGGGACAGAGGGATCCTGGCGCGCCCGCCACTGGTGTCCATCGACAAGGCGGCATTCGCGCCCGCCGTGTCCTCACCAGCCACGCCACGCACATAGGCATCCGCCGTGTAGGAACTGTCGATGATGTCGTGGAACGTGTCAGAGAGCATCGACCGCAAGGCGAAGGTGCCGGTGACGAAGGCGATGCCGAGCACGACGGCCAGGATCGAGAGCAGGAAGCGAACCGGGTGCTGGCGCACGCCGCGCCAGGTGATCGTGAACATCACCGGGCGTCACCTGCGTCATGACGAGCAGGCGCAGCGGAGGCCTTGGCCCGGGCCTGCTCGGAGTACTCGCGCAAGGACTCGATCACCGAGTCGACCGTGGGCGCGGCCAGGTCGCCCACCACCTGGCCATCGGCGAGAAACAGGGCACGGTCCGCGTAGGAGGCCGTACCGGGGTCGTGGGTCACCACCACGACGGACTGCCCCAAGTCGTCGACCGAGCTACGAAGGAAAGCCAGTACCTCGCGTGCGGACACCGAGTCGAGGTTGCCGGTGGGCTCGTCGGCGAAGACGACCGACGGCTTGGTGATGAGAGCACGCGCGTACGCCACACGCTGCTGCTGCCCACCGGAGAGCTCCCCCGGCCGGTGGTCGAGGCGGTCTCCCAGCCCGACGACCTCGATCACCTGATCGAACCAGGCCTTGTCGAGCTTCCCACGCGCCAGGTCGACCGGGAGCGTGATGTTCTCCCGCGCCGTGAGCGTCGGGATCAGATTGAACGCCTGGAACACGAACCCGAGGCGGGTGCGACGCAGCCTGGTGAGCTGGCGTTCGGACATCCGTCCGATGGACTGCCCGTCGACCACGGCCTCACCCGCCGTCGGCCGGTCCAGGCCGGCCATGCAATGCATCAGTGTCGACTTACCCGAACCGGAGGGGCCCATGATGGCCGTGAACTGCCCGCGCACGAACTCGACATCGATGCCGTCGAGGGCGACGACTTCCGTGTCGCCGCTGCCGTAGACCTTCCGCAATCCGCGCGCGATCGCTATCGGCGTGTGATCAGGCGATTCGGGAGCGGTGGGCGGGGCAGGATCGGGCGCTGCGGACATAGGGATTCTCCTTGTGGCATCTGCTGAGTGGCGCTCGCCCAGTGTGTCAGGAAGGGTGCCGGCATGCCTCAGGAATATCCCTGGTTTCACCCTGGAAGATCCCCTGAGCGCCGAGCCTTTGGGGGAGGATCGGCCTCATCGCGCTCATTCTCGTCGCGGACCCGCTCCACCTCGAGAACCGCATTGTCCTGGTCACGCGCCAGTTCGTCGTCGATCAGCAGGTCCCTGCGGACCTGTCCCGTCCGATACCCGGAGCGCGCCACCATGTGGGCGGCCACCGGAACCGTCAGGAACTGGAAGACCACGACGACGAGCAGCAGCCCCAACACCGCGGGACTGCGCACCCGCAGGGCTTCCGCGGTCAGGACCAGCACCAGGCCCAGCACCTGGGGCTTGGTACCCGCATGCATCCGTGCCAGGAGATCCGGAAACCGGAGCACGCCGATGCCCGCGGCCAGTGTCAGGACGGCACCCGCGAGGAGCAGGACCGCGGCGACCACATCTGCGACCGCCTCCCAGCTCATGAGCCGTCCCCCCGAGGCTCAGGACCGGCCGCCTCGGCATCCGGCGCCGGTGCCGCGTGCCGTTCGTGCGCCAGCCGCTCCGCCTCGTCAGCCGCCTCCTCCGCGGCCCGGAGACTGGCGCGCTCCGCCGCCACCTCGGCCGCGGTGCGGATGCGCCGTTGCTCCGGCGGCTCCACCGAGGCGAAGCGTGCCACGGTCACCGAGCTGACGAAGCCGACCATCGAGAGTGCGACCAGAATCGGCAGCGTGTCGACCCGGCGCGACCAAGCGGCCTCAAGCGCGATCCCCGCGACCAGCACCGTGGCGAAAACGTCCAGGGCCACCGTACGATCCAGCATGCTGGGGCCGCGTTCGGCACGCACGACGGCCAGCAGGCCGGCCACCAGGAGCAGCGCGGCGGCGAGCAGGTAGACATAGATCACGTCGGACCTCCCGTCGCCGGTCCCGCCGCCGCCGACCGAGGCTCCCGCAGACCCACCGCCTCGAGGTCCGTCGTGGTCGCGATGGTCCGCAGCACTCTCGCCTCCAGCGCACGCGTGTCCGCACGGACCCTGTCGAGGCCTCCGGCATGGTCGACGTCGAGGACGTGCAGGTACAAGGTGCCCGTCAGCCGGTGTGCCTCGACGACCAGGGAACCCGGCACCAGAGAGCTCAGCTCGGCGACCAGGGTCATGGACAGGTCGTTGGTGCTGCGCAGCTGCACCCCGATGATCGCCCCGCGAGGTGTATGGCCCAGGTCGAAGGCCAAGGTTGCGACCTGCACCGAGGCCCGCACCAGATCCCAGTGGAACCGTGCAAGCAGGAGCACCAGCCGCCAGGGCCGCACGGTGCCGTGGAAGTCGATCGACGGCATCGGCATCGCCAGCACGACCACGGTGCCGATGGCCAGGCCACCCAGCAGGTTGGCCCAGGTGAAGCCCCCCCACAGCAACATCCAGAGCAACGCGAGCGCGGGCACGGCCGGCCATTGCGCCACGACCGCCCGGCGGCGACGATGGAATCCGCTCATGACGCCTCCTGTGTCGCATCAGGCCCGAGCACGGAGTGGATGTACACGGAGGGGTCGGTCAGATCGGCGGCTGCCCGCGTCACGTACCCGTACAACGGCGCCGCCACCACGGTGAGCGCCAGGCCGAAAGCCACCATGGCCGCCGTGGGGACCACCATGGTGCGCGGAACCCGCTCCTGGGGCAGGTCCTCAGGCGGGGTCTGCCAGAAGGCCTTGTTCCACGCCTTGATGATGGCGTAGAGCGTCAGCAACGACGTCACCACTCCACCGACCACCACTATGTACGCTAGTCCACTACCTACTTGTACACCAGCTTGGAGCAGACCGATCTTACCGAGGAAGCCCGACAACGGCGGAATTCCGGCCAGGCTCATCGCTGGGATGAAGAAGAGGATGGCCAGCCCTGGCGAGGCCTTCGCCAGACCACCCAGCCGGTCAAGCGACGTGCTGCCTCCGCGACGTTCTACGAGCCCGACGACCAGGAACAACGTCGTCTGCACGGTGATGTGGTGCACGATGTAGAACAGGGCCGCGGCCATGCTCGCGGGAGTGGCCAGCGCGATCCCGAAGATCATGTACCCGATGTGACTGACCAGCGTGAACGAGAGCAGTCGCTTGATATCGCTCTGGGCCACCGCCCCCAGCACTCCGACCACCATGGTGGCCAGCGCCAGGACCATCAGGACGTCATTGAGCCGGCCATCGGGGAACAGCAGGGTCTGGGTCCGCACGATCGCGTAGACGCCCACCTTGGTGAGCAGTCCTGCGAACACGGCCGTCACCGGCGCCGGCGCCGTCGGGTACGAGTCCGGAAGCCAAGCCGAGACCGGGAAGATCGCGGCCTTGATGCCGAAGGCGAGCAGCAGCAGGATCTGGATGGCGAGCTGGACGCCCGGGTCGATCTGCGGCAGGCGCACCGCGAGCTGAGCGAGGTTGACCGTCCCGGCGGCAGCATAGATCAGCGCCAGCGCGGTGAGGAAGATGATCGAGGAGAGCAGCGCCACGATCACGTAGATGGAACCCGCCCGGATCCGCTCACTCGTACCTCCCAGGGTCAGCAGCACGTAGCTGGCCGCCAGGAGGATCTCGAAGCCGACGTAGATGTTGAACAGGTCCCCCGACAAGAAGGCGTTGGACACTCCTGCGGCCAGGATCAGGTAGGTCGGGTAATAGATGGACACCGGCGCCTCGGGTGACCCGTCGGCGATGTCCTGTCCCAGTGAGTACAGCAGCACGCACAGCAGGACGAAGCTCGACACCGTGACCATGAGCGCCGAGAACCGGTCGGCCACCAGGTCGATCCCCAGGGGAGCCTGCCAGCCGCCGAGGTGCACCACCAGCGCACCACCGTCGGCGCCGGCCAGCAGCATCGCACCGATCACGACCATCGCCGCAAGGGCGGCCACCGCAAAGATGCGCTGCAGGCGGGGTGCCTTCCACAGTGCCAGCGTCAGCCCCGCGGTCAAGAGGGGGATGATCACCGGAAGCGGGACCAGGGTCGGGTCGACAGTCGTCATGAGGATGGGCCCTCCTCGGCCGGGCCCGGGGGAGTCGCGGGCTCCGAGTCGTCGGTCTCGTCCCGGACGTCCGCCGCCTGGTCGTCCAGCGAGAGCCCAGCGGCATCATCGACGTCGTCGTCGTAGACCGCGGGGGCGTTCTTCGCCGCGAGGCGCGCGATCCGGCGGTCCTCGAGGTCGTCCTGGACCTCGTCGTGGCCATGCAGCTGCCAGGACCGGTAGGCCATCGCCAAGACGAACGCGACCAGGCCCAGCGTGATGACGATGGCCGTGAGCACCATCGCCTGCGGCAGGGGGTCGCTCATCTCGGACTCGGAACCGTCGCCGATGATCGGCGCCTTGCCTGCACGGCCGCTTGCCACCAGGAACAGCAGATTGATGCCGTTCCCCAGCAGGATGAATCCGACAAGAACGCGGGTCAGGCTCCGTTCGAGCAGGAGATAGACCCCGGAGATCACGAAAGCCCCGATGGCGATCACCAGCACGAGGGCCGGTGCGGTGTCGATCATCGGAACACCTCGCCCTGCTTGTCGATCTCTGCGCCGAGCGAACGCAGGATGTCCAGCACTAGGCCGATGACCACCAAGAAGACGCCGATGTCGAAGAAGAGCGCGGTCACCAGCTTCACGTCGCCCAGGAGTGCGACGTTGACGTGCAGGATCGAGGACTCGAGGAGGCCACCACCCCGCAGGAGCGAGGCGACGCCGTTGCCGACGGCCAGGAAGAGACCGGCTCCCAGCAGCAGACCGGGCTGCACGGGCAGGGCCTCTCCGAGTTCGTAACGCCCTCCCGCCAGATAACGCACGATCAAGGCGATCCCGACCACCAGCCCCGCCGTGAATCCGCCGCCGGGCTGGTTGTGACCGGCGAACAGCAGGTAGAGACCGAAGACGACCATGGAGTGGTAGACCAGCCGCGTCACGACTTCGAAGATCAACGATCGCCGTTGCGGAGCCAGTGTGGACCCCGCACGAAGCCAGGTCCGCATCAACGGGGCATTGCCGGTCCCGGATCGCTGACGTCCCACACCCTGGCGCCGCAGTGCGGCACCGGGGTCCGCGGCACCTCCCCACACTCCACCGTCGGCGCTGAGGACGGATTCGGGCGCATCCGCCGCGCGATAGATCTCGCCGGTACGCCGCTGCAGGAACAGCAGCGATGCCACACCGGTCGCCGCCACCAGGAGCACAGAGATCTCGCCCATGGTGTCCCAGGCCCGGGTGTCCACCAGCATGACGTTGACGATGTTGCGGCCACCACCCCACTCGTAGATGCGCTGCGCGGCTCCTGCCGTCACCGACAGGTGGATCCTCGCTGAGGGCGCCACGATCGCCAGCGCCATCACGACGACGCCGACCGCGGTGGCCAGCGCCAGCCTGATCCACCGGCTCTGCGCCAGCGGGCGGTCCGAGAAGTAGGGGGGCAGGCGACGGAGCACCAGGACCATCACCACCAGGGTGATGGTCTCGACCAGGACCTGAGTGAGGGCGAGGTCGGGCGCGCCGTGCAGCACGAAGAGGGCCGCAGTCGAATACCCCGCGAACCCCGCAAGCAGCACCGCCTTGAGGCGGCGGCGGGACCGCGCCACCAGAATGCACACTGCGACGATGATGACCATCGGCACGACCTGGGCCGGGGTGTCCCACAGCCGGACCCGACCGGGGGGAGCAGCCGT
>JAATES010000213.1 GCA_015655615.1 Actinomycetales bacterium | reverse complement strand
ATTCGGCATAGAGGCCTGCTGCCTCGTAGCCGAACTCGTTGAAGGTGGAGATCGTCAGCGTGATCTCCGCAGCCGAGGTCCCGTGGGGCCCGGCACCGGTGGTGGCCGCCTCCTCGCCGGAACCACACCCGGTCAGCAGCAGGGCTGAGGCGCTGACCGAGCAGATGAGGGCAGCAAGGCAATGCGGAGTGCGGTGGATCATCGTCTTTGATTCCTCCAGGCTTGGCTCGCAGCTAGCGGCATTGACTAGCTGTGCTCGCTTCGTGCCATCCATTCGTGCAGCGCCGTTCCCAGTCCGGCCAGCGCGGATCGGATGCCTTCTCCCACCGCGCGTTCCACCATCGGGCCGACCAGGGGCAGAGCGCACCGCACCTGCACGGTGTAGGTCAGCTGCGAGCCGTGGTCGGTGGGCTGCAGTGAGACAGTCCCCGTGACCTGGGCCGGTGCCCCCACGACATCCGCGGCAACGGTGCCGTAACGGGGACCGAGGGGGCCCTCCTGGGGCTTCGACCAGGCCTCGACCTGCCTGATCTCGACGGCGTTGCCGACGATGGCACGCGCCTGCGGGGGAATCAGCGAGGTCGGGGCGGTGCGGCGCACCGAGAGGGTCACATCGCCTTCTGCGGTGGTGGTCACCGTGGCCTGAGTGAGGGTCGCACCTGCCCGGTCGGTGGCGAAGGCCAGAAATCCCTTGTCGCTGAGCGCGGCCAGGGCCTCCGCGGTGGTCGCGTCGACAGGAATATCAACGTCGAACTGCATGGTGCCGCCTCCAGGCTTGTGTGTGCACACCCGAGCCTACCCAACGAAGCGTCGTTCCTCCCAGGGAGCCGCCGGAGCACGGGGCGCCGTGACGATCGGTCATGGGGAGCCTTGGTGCTGCGTAGGCTGATACCTGTGTCGACGATGAGTGATCTGATGGCCGCTCACGGTCAGTTGCTGCCCGCAGATTCAGACTGGCTGCATCTTCTGGTGGGGGACTGGCAGCTGATCTCCGATCTGGCGTTCGCCGACCTGGTGCTGTGGCTCCCGGTCGAGGACGGCTCCTTCGTCGCCGTTGCGCAGTGCCGGCCCAGCACCGGTGCGACGGTGCATTACGACGACGTCGTGGGCAGCCGGGCGCCGGAGGGCAGCCGGGCGCAACTGGAACGGGCGCTGTCCGAGGGCAAGTCCCAGCGCACGCGTGAGCCGAGGTGGTTCGGCACCTATGCGGTGCGCGAGGACGCGATCCCCGTGGTCCACCAGGGCAGGGCCATTGCCGTGCTGGTGCGACAGACCAATCTGGGGAGCGGACGCACCCCGAGCCGCCTGGAGATCAACTACGTCGAGACCGCGGATGACCTGTTGCGCATGGTGTCCCACGGCGACTTTCCGTCACCCGACGGCGCGACGGGCCCTCGTCGCGGCGCGCCTCGGGTGGGCGATGGGCTGATCCGCCTCAATTCCGAAGGCGAGGTGCTGTACGCCAGCCCGAATGCGCTGAGCTGCTTCCACCGCCTGGGAGTCATGGGTGCATTGGTCGGGGAGTCGTTGATCGAGATCGTCGCCGACCTGGTGGAGCACAAGGTTCCCGTCGATGAGTCCATGCCGCTCGTCTTGCTGGGCAAAGCCGCCTGGCGTACCGAGATCGAGGCCCGCGGCGTGGTGCTGTCGCTGCGGGCCGTGCCCTTGAGTGACGCTGCGGGTCGCCGCATCGGCGCGATCCTGTTGTGCCGCGACGTCTCGGAGCTGCGCCGCAGGGAGCGTGAGCTCATCACCAAGGATGCGACCATACGCGAGATCCACCACCGGGTGAAGAACAATCTCCAGACGGTGGCCGCACTGTTGCGGTTGCAGTCACGGCGGATGACGACCCCGGAGGCGCGCAGCGCCCTCGACGAGGCCATGCGGCGCGTGTCCACCATCGCCTTGGTCCACGACTCGCTCTCGCAGACCCTGGACGAGCAGGTCGAGTTCGACACGATGGTCGGTCGGGTGCTGCGATTGGCCGCCGACGTGGCCTCAGCGGATATTCCGGTGAGGACGGTCACCACGGGCCATTTCGGCGAGGTGCCCGCGGATGCTGCGACGGCTTTGGCTCTGGTGCTGACCGAGCTGGTGACCAACGCCGTCGAGCACGGGCT
>JAATES010000201.1 GCA_015655615.1 Actinomycetales bacterium | reverse complement strand
TTTGGCCGAATCCTTGCTCAGCAATACCCCATGAGCAATGACGAAAAAGGCGCCACCGAAGAAGATATGCAGAAAATCACCGTGATCCGCGGCTCCGAAGTCCTAGGTTACGAGGGCGCCGGCCGCGAAGAGCACAGCGGCGAGAACTCGCCTACGCGCAAGAGCGATCTACGCGATGAGCTGGCGGACATCGTCGCACTCGGCCGTCGCATACTCCGGATGCGACCCCACATCGAGGTAGAGACGCGATCCGTTGGGAAGGAAGACGTTGGACGATCTGCCCCAGGCGACGACTTTGCGGAACATGTAACGCGCCACCTCGTCCGGGGACAGCGTCCGTCCGCTACGTGGCACGCAGGTGAGACCGAATTCTGTCTCCAGGCCAAAGATCCGACGGGTCACGACACTCCTTCAAGCAGGTCCACCAGCATGGGGCCGTCGAGGCGGCGGAAGGTCCGGCGAGGCCTGCTCCGGTCCAAGACGGCGACCTCGAGGTGTGCGGCCGGAATCTCCCGCACGACGCCCGTCTCCTCCTGAGAGACTCCGGTCGAACCGAGTGCCCGGCGAGCCCAGGCGAGTACCTGGGGCAGCGAGGCCCCCGGGTGCCACTGGGCGTGCAGCAGCTCCGCGAGGCGGTCACTGGAGCCCCCCATGGCCACGACGCCGTGCTCCTCGGCCACCGAGCCGTCGTAGGACAACCGGTAGATCTGGTCTCCGGCCTGGTCGGCTCCGACCTCGGCGACCACCAACTCGACCTCCAGTGGTTTGCTCTCCGTCGTGAAGACGGTGCCGAGGGTCTGGGCATAGGCGTTGGCCAGGCCGCGAGCGTTGACATCGGCTCGATCATAGGAGTAGCCCCGCAGATCCGCGTACCGGATCCCCGCCACTCGCAGGTTCTCGAACTCGTTGTACTTGCCGACCGCGGCGAACGCGATGCGGTCGTAGATCTCCGAGACCTTGTGGAGGGCCCGCGAGGGGTTCTCGGTGGCGAAGGCGATCCCGTCGCCGTAGCCGAGCACCACCACCGGACGGCCCCGGCCGATGCCCTTGCGGGCGAAGTCCGACCGGTCCTTCATCAGCTGCTCCGGCGAGACATAGAACGGCATGCTCATCGAGCGGCACCTCCGATGCGAAAGCGGCGGGCTTCCGTCGCCGCCGCCGACCGCTCTTGCGCCAGGCGATCGGCCGTCCCGGCGAGCTCGTCGTCGGACACCCGGCGGACGCCGTCCGCGGTGACCGTCATGATCACCGGCCACACGCGCCGCACTGTGTCGGGTCCTCCCGTCGCAGAATCGTCGTCCGCGGCATCTGTCAATGCCTCCACTGCCACCCCGACCGCCTCTGACTCAGTCAGCCCAGGCCGCCAGAGCTTCTTGAGGGCTCCCCTGGCAAAGACCGACCCGGAACCGACGCTGTGATGCTCGTGTTCCTCGTAGCGCCCGCCCGTGACGTCGTACGAATAGATCCTGCCTGCCGCACCCACCAGGTCGAAGCCAGCGAAGAGCGGCACGACCGCCAGCCCCTGCATGGCAAGTCCGAGGTTGCCTCGGATCATGGTCGCCAACCGATTGGCCTTGCCATCCAGGGAAAGGAGCGTGCCCTCGATCTTCTCGAAGTGCTCCAACTCCAGCTGGAAGAGCCGGACGACCTCCATGGCGATGCCTGCCGAACCGGCGATCCCGACCACGGAGTACTCGTCGGCGGCGAACACCTTCTCCATCTCGCGGTGCGCGATCGTGGAGCCCATCGTCGCGCGGCGGTCGCCAGCGAGGACCACACCCCCCGTGAACACCAAGGCCACGATCGTGGTCGAGTGAGGTCCGTCCACCGGGGCGGCCGATGCCGGAAGACGAAGACTGCTCGCGAGCACCTCCGGCGCCTGCGCCTGTACGAAGTCGAGGAAGGAAGCTGAGCCGGTCGCCAGGTAGGAAGCCGGAAACCCGCCGGATGTGCCGCGAGGCACCTCGGTCACTGCCCGCCCTTTTGGACGAAGCCCCTCACGAATTCCTCCGCATTCGACTCCAGCACGTCATCGATCTCATCGAGCAGGCTGTCGACAGCGCTCTCTCGAGCTGCTGCGGTAGCCGCGACGACTGGCACGGGGGTCTCGTCGTCACGTGGCGCGGATGGCCGCTGAGTTTCCTGTGGCACGGTTTCCTCCTTGGCAACGCAGATGTGAGTGCCGTACCCGGGTGCGGCACCGCTGACCTCAAGCCTAGGTGCTTCGGCAGGCAAAAGATGTCGCTACCCGTCAGCCGATCTTGGATGCCGCGGTGTCGGACCTCAATCTGGTGAGGAGCTCGCTCACCGAACCGGCCTGCGCAAGCAGATCCCCCACGTCTGCGCGGGTACCGCGGTGCGGATCGGGCATCGGCACCCGGCTGAGGCTCTCGGATCCTGGCACATCGAAGACCACGGAGTCCCACGAGGCCGAGGTGATCGCCTCCGGGAATCGTCCGATGACCGAGCCACGGAAGTACGCCCGGGTGTCCTCGGGTGGCCGGACCTCCGCAAGAGCGGAATCCTCCGGATCGATCAGCTGGTCCACCGCGCCTGCGGCCAGCAGCCGCTGGTAGACCCCACGATCCGGGCGCAGGTCCGACCACTGCAGGTCGAACGCGGCAAGCCGCGGATGGTCCCAGGCGAGATCGTGCCGCTGCTGGAGTCGCTGCAACATCTGGAGCTTCGCGACCCACTCCACCTCCCGGGCACAGGACCAGACATCGGTGGCCAGTCTGCCCAGGATCGACCGCCATGTCGTGACCAGCTCGTCGGTGTCCGGATCCGGGCCATTCGCACGGAGCTGCCCCAGCCCACGCAGCACGGCGTCGAGGTACGCCTGCTGGATGTCGAGGGCGGTGCGGGTGGTGCCATCGCGCAGCACCA
>JAATES010000340.1 GCA_015655615.1 Actinomycetales bacterium | reverse complement strand
GTGGCAGCGAGTACGGGCAGAGCGAACAATCCGACGGCCAGCCATGGTCCCAGTGGGACCGCCGCGCTGAACAGCGGAAGCAAGGCGCTCGGGGTGTCCGCTCCCGGCAGATCACCCGCCACGCGATCCAGGGCCAGCGCGTTCCATGTCTGCTGCAGCGGTAGCCGCAGGGAAGCGACAGAGGGCAGCGCTGAGGAGCCGAAGAGTCCGCCCACACACGACACCAGCACCCCAGCACCCACGATGGCGACCACCATGCGGGCCGCCCGAGCGCCCGGACGCACCATCACGATCAAGGGGACCGACACCAACGCGGCCATCGAGACCACCGCGACGACAGTCGCGACCACGAATGCCGCAGGCAACTGCACGATACCGCCCCCATGCACTCCGAGGTCGACCGTGCCCCGGAGGTCGATCACCGCCCACACGACCGAGAGCCCGCACCCTGCCACCACTACCCCCGTGAGACCCGCCATCACGCGGTGCCAGAAGAGCCGGGCCCGGCGCCGTTCGTCCATAGTGGCCAGTTCCGCATCCCTCGGCTGTGCAAGCAGCACGGTGCCCGTCAGACCGAACGCGACGGCAGATCCGACAGTCAGCGTGCCACCGTGCAGGGTCTGCCACAGGCCGCGTGTCACCAGGACCATCACCAAGAACGCGTAGGGGAGAGCCGCCAGGATCCGTAGCCGAGGCCGAGGCCGTCCCCACAGGCTCAGCATCCGGGGCGCCATGACCGCGAGAGCTGACAGCAGCGTCACCACCAGCACCTCAGTCAGCGAGCGCTGCCGTGCAGGGTCATCCCACCGTCCGGAGGCATCCCAGGGGAAGGCCAAAGAAGCCAGCAAGAGGCCTGCCGCCAGAGCGTCGCGCCAGCGGTCCATGCGGCTGTGGAACGCCTCGACATCATGACCTGGCGCCGGGGACACCTCCCTTGCCGGGGCGCCCGCCTCAACGACGGCGCTGCTCGTGCCGCCGATGTCAGAAGCCGAGCCGCTGGAGCTGCTTGGCGTCACGTTGCCAGTCCTTGGCCACCTTGACATGAAGGTCCAGGAACACCCGGTCGCCGAGCAAGGCCTCGATCCCCGTGCGCGCCGCGGTCCCGACAGCACGCAGCCGGGAGCCCCCACGCCCGATGATGATGGCCTTCTGTGAGGACCGCTCCACGAACAAGGTCACCCGCACATCAAGGAGCCGGTGGTCGTCGTCGCGTCCCTCGCGCAACGAGATCTCCTCCACGACCACGGCAAGCGAGTGCGGAAGCTCCTCACGGACACCCTCCAAAGCCGCCTCACGCACCAGCTCGGCCACCATGGTCGACTCGGGTTCGTCTGTCAGCTCTCCGTCCGGGTAGAGCTGGGGCCCCTCGGGCAGATGCGACACCAGGACATCCGCCACCACATCGACCTGATACCCCTCCACCGCGGAGACCGGGACGATGTCGGCCCACTCCCCCAGCGCGGCGACCTCCAGCAGATGGGCCGTCAGACGCTCCCGGTCGACCAGATCGGCCTTGGTCGCCAACGCGACCACAGGGGTGCGGCTGCGGCCCCGTCCCACCTCGGCGAGCCTGCTGGCGATGAACCGATCGCCAGGCCCGACCTTCTGGTCGGCGGGCAGGCAGAACGCGATCACGTCCACCTCGGACAACGTGTCCATGACCAAGGTGTTGAGCCGTTCACCCAGAAGCGTCCGCGGGCGGTGCAGCCCGGGGGTGTCGATCAGGATCAGCTGCGACTCGGGTCTCGACACGATGCCGCGCACCGTGTGCCGCGTGGTCTGGGGCCGATCCGAGGTGATCGCGACCTTCTGCCCGACGAGGGCATTCGTCAACGTCGATTTCCCGGCGTTGGGGCGGCCCAGCACACAGGCGAATCCTGACCGGTAATGACTGAACGCTGGCGTATTCGTCATGATCTGATCTCCTGCTGGGTCCTGGAAGCCATGGATGAGGCGGTCGCCACATCTCCGCCAGCCGTGTCGTGACCCGCATGCACCCGGCTGGCCAGAACGGTGGCAAGCCTACGACGCCGTCCCTCTGTTCGTTCTGCCTCGATGCGCAGGCCCTCGACCTCGCACACCTCACCAGGCAGGGGCACCTTGCCGAGCGCCTTCGCGAGCAGCCCTCCGACAGTGTCGACGTCGTCATCGTCCAGCTCGAGGCCGAAGAGGTCTCCCAGCTCATCCACCGGGAGTCGGGTCGGCACACGAAACACCCCATGACCCAGGTCCTCGACCTCGGGCGCCGCGGTGTCGTGCTCATCCGTGAGCTCACCGACAATCTCCTCAAGGGCGTCCTCGACCGTGACCAGGCCCGCAATCCCGCCGTACTCGTCCACCACCAGAGCCACATGGGACACCGCCACGCGGAAGTCGGCCAGCAGGTCATCGACGGGTTTGGACTCTGGGACGAAGATCGCGGGCCGCATGACCTCGTCCACGGGTCGCAGTTCCGCAGGCGCCTCGGGATCGTCGGTGCCCGTGTCGATCACGCGCACCACATCCTTGAAGTACAGGACACCCAGCAGGTCGTCTGTGGACTCGCCGACCACCGGCATCCGGGAGAATCCTGAGCGCAGGAACATCCGCAAGGCGCGACGCAGGGTCTCGCCCGACTCGATGACCACCATGTCGGTGCGCGGGACCATGACCTCGCGCGTCACGGTGCTGGACAACTCGAAGACAGAGCGCAACATGTCGCGCTCGTCGTCCTCGATGGCCTCCGACTCGTTGACCCGGTCCACCATCTCCTGCAGATCGCGCTCATCGCCCTCATCGGCCAATCGAGCCCGGCCTGACACCGCCAGCGGTACATGTCCCGTGGCCCGTACCGCGAACCACACCACGGCCGAGCAGCGGGCCAAGGTCCGGACCGGCGCGCGGCGGCCCAGGCTGCGCGGGCTGACCCGCACCAGCAGCACCGCAATGCCCGCCGACAGGAGCACGGTGACGCCGATCACCAGGAGCCACGGCTCCCATAGGGCGGCCACCGCGACCGTGAGGCAGGTGGCGGCCACCATCTCCGCGATGACCCGCAGAAAGGCTGACGCTGCTGCCGTACGACCAGGATCGGCCAGCACGACCTTCATGCGGGGGGCCAGCCGGGGATGCTCCTCGACCAACTCGGCCGCGCCAGCTCGCGTGATCCGCAGCACGGACGACTCCCCCGCACTGAGGACGGCTGCGAGCACATTGCCCAGTACGGTGACGGCCAGGAGCAGGCCGATCGGGGCAGTCGAGAGGCCTCCCACGTCAGCGACCCGCCAAGAAGGTCAGCAGCAGACGGCGCTGCAGCGCGAACATCTCCTTCTCTTCCTCGGGCTCTGCATGATCGAAGCCGAGCAGGTGCAAGATGCCATGCGTCGTCAGCAGCAGCAGCTCCTCCACCATGGAGTGCCCCGCCACCGCGGCCTGATCGGCGGCGACCTGCGGGCACAGGATGACGTCACCCAGGAGCCCCGCGGGACTGGGCGAGTCCGGCTGCCCGGGGCGCAGCTCGTCCATCGGAAAGGATAAGACGTCTGTGGGTCCGGCCTCATCCATCCATTGCACATGCAACTCACTCATGGTGTCGGTGTCGACCATCATGATGGCCAGCTCCGTGAGGGGATGGAGGTGCATCTCATCCATCACGTACCTTGCCAGGTCGGCGAATTCGGCCTCATCCAGCTGGTAGCCGGACTCGTTGTTGACCTCCACGCTCATGAGTCTCGCCGTCCTCTCTGGCTGCTGCGATCCGAGTCCGGGCCGCTCGTCCTGGTGTCCCACCGGCCGTAGGCCTCGATGATCTCTCCGACCAGCCGGTGGCGGACGACGTCAGCCGACGTCAGACGACAGAACTCGACGTCATCGACGCCGGTGAGGATGTCCTCGACCACCGCGAGGCCGGAGGCGACCCCGCGCGGCAGGTCGATCTGAGTGACATCGCCGGTGATCACCATCTTGGACGAGAATCCCAATCTGGTCAGGAACATCTTCATCTGTTCGGTCGAGGTGTTCTGCGCCTCATCCAGGATGATGAACGCATCGTTGAGCGTCCGCCCGCGCATGTAGGCCAGCGGCGCGACCTCGATGGTGCCGGCGGCGAGCAGTCGCGGCACGGTGTCCGGGTCCATCATGTCGTGCAGCGCGTCGTAGAGCGGGCGCAGGTAGGGATCGATCTTCTCGCTGAGAGAGCCCGGCAGATACCCGAGGTTCTCCCCGGCTTCGACCGCCGGCCGGGTCAGCACGATGCGGGAGACCTGCTTCGCCTGCAGCGCCTGAACGGCCTTGGCCATCGCGAGATACGTCTTGCCCGTTCCGGCGGGTCCGATGCCGAAGGTGACCGTGGTGGTGTCGATCGTGTCGACGTATGCCTTCTGCGCCACCGTCTTCGGCCTGATCGACCGGCCGCGGTTCGACACGATGTTGACCGTCAGCACCTCGGCGGGCCGGGACGCGGAGGCCTGGGTGAGCATCTCGACCGATCGCGTGACGACCTCGGGTGACAAGGTG
>JAATES010000138.1 GCA_015655615.1 Actinomycetales bacterium | reverse complement strand
TCGGCTGCTGCTTGAAGTGCGGCTGCCGGTTGACCGTCCAGCTCAGCAGCCAGCTCGAGTCCTTGGCCGTGACGATCCCGCCCGTGACCACTTTGCCGCTGAACGGATCGCGGCGGCAGATCCGCTGGATGTACTCGGGGATCCGGTTGTCCAGCGTCGTGACGGTCGCTGATTCCCACTTGGTCTGCGCGATGTGCCCACCGAAGACGTCCGGGCGCCCGAAGGAGGGATCGTTGGCCGCGATCCGACGCCACAGGTCCCACGCCGGTGCCGGTCCCTCGTTCAGGGCGGCCGGTGTGTGCTGGTCGCCGTTGTCGGAGTTCTCAGTGAGCGATCCGATCGTCGTGAAGAGCAGGTCGTTCTCGCCGAGGTCGGTGCCGCCGACATCGCCATCACTGACCCAGTGGATCCGGGTGGCCTGCTTGCGCCCTGCGGCGATGTCGAAGTCGATGTCGGTGACCTCGGTGTCGAACTTCACTGTGACGCCTTGATCGAGCAGCCAGGTGTACAGCGGCAGGACCAGGGACTCGTACTGGTTGTACCGGGTGAACTTCAGCGCAGAGAAGTCGGGCAGGCCTCCGATGTGGTGGATGAAGCGATGCAGATACAGCTTCATCTCCAGCGCGGAATGCCACTGCTCGAAGGCGAACATGGTCCGCCAGTAGAGCCAGAAGTTGCTCTCGAAGAACTCCGTGCCGAAGACCTCGTCGATGCGCTTGTTCTCCATCTCCTCGCGAGTCGCGAGGAAGACCTTCACGATCTCCTTCTGCGCCTTGTCGGAGAGGGTGAACAGACCATCCGTGTGGGCGTCCTGTCCCTGCCGTTCGGTGGCCCGCTGGAGGGACGAGTTGGGATCGTCCTTGTCGAGCCAATAGAACTCGTCGAGGACGCTCGCGTCCTCGACCTCGAGCGAGGGCACGGACCGGAACAGGTCCCACAGGCATTCGAAGTGGTCCTCCATCTCACGGCCGCCCCGGATCACAAAGCCCCGCTTGGGCTCCTTGATGCCGTCGAGCGCGCCGCCCGGCAGCTTGAGCCGTTCCAGAATGGTGATGTGCTCGGCGGGCATCTGTCCGTCCCGGATGAGGAAGGCCGCACCCGACAGCGATGCCAGGCCCGCGCCGACGAACCACGCTGACTTCTGGTCCACGCCCGATGGCTTTCGCGGTCGGGCGAAGGCCTCGTAGTTGCCGCTGCTGTAATACATGGGGCTTCCTTCCGTCAGTCAGATCACGGCCCCCGGAGCCGTCCCTCACCTGAGAAGAACACTACGCCCCGCGCTCACTGCGGACGATGATGCCGGGCCCGGTCCAGCACGCCCGCCAGGTCGTCAACGGCCATCTCTATGCGGCTGTAGGTCTCTGGATTGAGCAAAGTGGTCCGATCGAAGTCCCCGGAGCTGGCGAAGACCCCGACGGGTGCCGTGGCTGCCTGAAAGAACGCGAACAGCGGGCGGAGCGTGTGATCGATGGCCAGGGCGTGTCGCTCGCTGCCTCCTGTGGCGACCAGCATCACAGGACGATTGGCGAGTGCATACTGGTCGACGAAGTCGAAGAAGTGCTTGAACAGCCCGGTGTAGGAACCGCGGAATATCGGGGTTCCCACAATGAGGAGGTCAGCCGCTTCCACACGCTGGACCTCGACGAGCACCTCAGGCGAGAGATCCTCGCGGGACAGTGCACTCGTGAAGCCCGCACCCAGCTCAGACACCTGCACCGAGTGCACGCTCGCGTCCCATCGGGAGGTGACCTGCTCGGAGACCAGGTCGATCAGCGCTCCGGTCTTGCTCGATGACGCGTAGCTGCCATTGACGGTGACGATGTCCAGGGTCCGCGCCCCGGCCCCGCTCGGCGTCACGAGGCCAGCTCGCGTCGCACGGCCGGCAGCACCTCGGTGCCCAGGAGCTCGATGGCCTCGAGCGATTCCTTCTGCGGGCTGTTCCCGTACCCGAGTTGCATGATGTAGCGGACATGGCCATAGGCCTCGTGCTGGCGAAGGATCTTCTCGATGATCTGCTGCGGGCTCCCGACGAAGAGCGCACCGGCCTCCGAGGCGGACGCCGCATAGGCCTGCCGGGAGATCTGGACGCCCTGACCGCGCTGGTGGAAGTTCTCCATCATCCCTGCGGCGAAATAGGGGTAAGAGATGTCCAGAGCCGCCTGGCTGGTCTTGGCCACAAAGCCGGGACCGTTGACGCTGACGGCAAGGGTGTCCTCGGAGAAGCCCTGGTTGGCTCCGGCTCTCCGGTAGGCGTCCACGAAGGGGAGGAACCCGTCCAGCCGTCCTCCGAGGATGCCCAGCGCCATCGGCATGCCGAGGTTCGCTGCCCGGATGACTGAAGCGGGCGTACCGCCGACGGCGACCCACACCGGAAGACGTCGCCCACCGAAGGGCCTTGGAGCGATGGTGGCCTGTTCGAGCGCAGGCCGCAGCTGGCCGACCCAGGTGACAGGATCGTTGTCCTGGATCGCATTGAGGAGTTCGAGCTTCTCGTCGAAGAGTTCGGCGTATTCGGAGAGGTCGTAGCCGAACAGCGGGAAGGACTCGATATAGGATCCTCGACCCACGATGATCTCAGCCCTGCCCTCCGAGATGTTGTCCACCGTGGAGTACTGCTCGAACAC
>JAATES010000338.1 GCA_015655615.1 Actinomycetales bacterium | reverse complement strand
GGAAGATGCTCACCCTCCGAGATGGTGGACTTGCGACGACACTGACATCGATGTCAGTGTCAGTGAGATGGCCCCCCTCGACCCGACCGACCCCCGCCGCCTGACGACCCCTCACCAAGAAGAAGAAGAGCAACGACACCAGCGAGCCACCGCCAAGAAGGCCAGAGCTGCCTCCTTCGGCAAGGCCGCCGCCCTGTACGCCCAGGTGCGACCCTCCTACCCCGGCGAGGCGGTCGCCTGGCTGGTCCCGCAGCAGGCACGCGTGGTCGTGGACCTGGGGGCGGGGACCGGAAAGTTCACCCGGAGCCTCATCCGGCCGGGCCGCGACGTCATCGCCGTGGAGCCTTCCGATGCCATGCGAGCTCAGCTTCAGGCCGACGTGCCCGCGGCCCGTGCGCTGGCGGGACGCAGCGACGCGATCGATCTGCCGGACTCCTCGGTAGACGCCGTGGTGGTGGCACAGGCGTGGCATTGGTTCGATCCCGAGTCCACCTGCCGCGAGGTGGCACGCGTGCTGCGCCCCGGCGGCACCCTGGGCGTGGTCTGGAACGTCCGCCGCGACAGTGTCCCCTGGATGGCCGAGTTCTCACGGATCCTGCACACCGGGGACACCTTGCAGGACCTCTATGCCAAGCCCGAGGTCACCGCTGAGTTCGCCGAGCCGGAAGGAGCCCACTTCCCCTGGGAGGACGAGGCCGACGCCCACAGCCTGCGAGACCTGGCCGCCACCCGGTCCAACATCCTGACGCTGCCTCCGGAGGAACAGGCGGTCGTCCTCGCGCAGATCGACGTCCTCGTGGCCGAGCACCAGGACCTCGCCGGACGTTCCAGGTTCGCCGTCCCCTACACGGCACAGTGCTGGCGGACGGTGCGGCGGGCCTAACGGGTGGGAACGGTCTCGAGGGCCAGCGCAGCCACGGCGGCGGCTCCCGCCGACAGGGGCACGCCGTCCTTCCAGACCAGTCGCAACGCTCGGGAGAAGTCGACTCCCAGCACGGGGACGGACACCAGCGAACCCCGTGCGAGGTCGTCCGCGACCGCCAGCGCCGACACCACCGCCACCGCACCGCCATAGCGCACCGCCGTCTTCACCGCTGCGGTCGACCCCAGGTACGGCAGGTGGCCGGGCAGTCTGCTCCCCACGCGGTCGAGCGCCCCTTCCAGTACGTCGCGGGTACCGGAACCGCGCTCCCGGACCACCAGGTCGCCTGCCAGCAACGTCTCGACGGTGATCGAGCGGCGCCGGGCCCAGGGGTGACCAGGGCCGACGACCGCCACCAGGACGTCCCGGCCGAAGACCTTCGCTCGCAGACCGCGATCGAGCTGGTGACCCTCGATGAAGCCGATCTCCGCCGCTCCGCTCAGGACCAGGCCCATCACCTCCTGGGAGTTACGTACCACGAGCTCCACATCGTGCGGCTGGCGGGTGTTGCCGGCAAGCCGGGCAAACCAGTGGGGTGCCACATACTCGGCGATGGTCATGCTGGCTGCGATCTGGATGCGGTGCGACGGCTGGGCGCGGAGCGTCGCGACCGAGGCCTCGAACCGATCCGACGCTGTGAGCACGTCCCGCGCCCAAGAGGCCATGGCCCGGCCGTTGGGCGTCAGCACGCTGCCCCGTGCGGACCGGACCAGCAGGTCGACACCGGAGCGCCGCTCCAGCCGTCGCAGCGCCGCCGACGCCGAGGGCTGGGAGATCCCCAATGCGCGTGCCGCGGCGCTGATGGACCCGTGCGAGTCGGTCTCGACGAGGACGGCAAGGCTCGCCAACGAGGTGGGCTCGCGGCGTGGCACGGACGTGGTCGGGTCCAGCGGATCGCTCTCGGCCATAGCCTCATTCTATGGATGGGCCTGATGCTCGGCCTACCGCAGCCCGCATACGCACGCGAGTCTCGAAGGGTGACCGTCTCCGCGCCCCACCCAGCACCGACCGTGCGGGCGCCTGCGCGGCGCGGGCCGGTGCCGCTCCTGCCGGGACTGGGACTCACCGTGATAGGGGGCGGCCTCGCGTTAGCCATCGCCGCAGCACTGCCAGGCGTCTCGCCCCTCGTGCTGGCATTGCTCATGGGCGCGGTAGCCTCACGCACGCTGGACTGGCTCTCCCCTGCTCACCGGATCCTGCCGCTGTTCGCTCCCGGTGCCCGAGCCGTGGCCACCCACGTGCTCCGGGCCGGAGTCGTCCTGCTCGGGCTGCGGCTCTCCCTGCCATCGGTGCTGGCGCTGGGCTGGCGGGGGCTGATG
>JAATES010000126.1 GCA_015655615.1 Actinomycetales bacterium | reverse complement strand
GGCTCCGGTTCCGTCGAACTGCCCCGTCACGGTGGCATGACCGCTCCACCGCGGAGTCGCTTCAAGCTGGACGACGGCGAGCCCCGCCTGGTCCCGACTGGCGAAGACGGTGTAGTCGACGTCGGTGACCCGCCCTGCCGGAGACGTCCAGGTGTAAGAGGTGGTGATCCTCCCATGGCGCATGTCGAGGGTCTGGCTATAGTCGCTGCGCTCACCGGATGGTGGGATCACGGCCGTGCCAGTCGGCGCGACGGCCCACCAGTCCAGATTGGTCTGACACGAGTTACCGCTGGAGCAGACGAACTGGACTGCATTCGTGCCCGCAGTCAGCGACACCGGAACAGACACCGTTGACCAGCTGTCCCAGGAGGATCCCGATCTGGGGAGTGAGAGGGTCTGGGCGACCCCATTGACCTTGACCGTGAAGGTCTGAGCCGTGTCGGACGCCGACTGTGCATAGCGCAGCGTCAGCGTCGCAGGACCGGCCTCGGCGTCACTCAGTGAGGAGGCCAGCGACGCACCCTGAGCTGCGAGACCCGCGACGAAGCCGGTTCCCGAGAAGTTCCGATGGTCGACGGCGGTCTTCGCACCGCCTGAGTAGGTGCTCGACTCCGCTTCACACGACCGCCCGTACTCGCATTGCGGGCCGGAGATCGAGCCATCTGTACTCAATGCAACCCAGTCGATATTGGCCTGGCAGGAGTCCGCTGGACCACCTGCAGCGCATTCGATGGTCACCACGGAGCTTCCGGCGGTGAGCGGGACCGGCACGGCCACTGTCGCCCACGTATCCCATGACGCTGTCTTCGGCAGCGACACCTGGACTCGATAGGCGCCGACCTGAACGTGCAAGGTCTCCGCTGCCAGCTGGTCGAATGCGCTATACCGAATAGAGAGCACTCCGGTGCTGGTCTCCGGGACATTCGCGATCTCGACAGACACCGCCGCCCCCACGGTGGGCACGTGGCTGGATCCAAAACCGGCGACGAACCCCGAGCCCGCGTACCCCGAGTGGTTGGCCTTCACCTGGCTGCCGCCCTCCAGACGCCCATTCTCCGCTTGGCATTGCTGGGCGACGGCGCAACTGCCTGCAGGCAATTGCGTGGTGGTCGCTGAGCCGTCGGAGAATCCCAAGGTGGACCAGGTCGGGATAGTGGCCAGGGTCTCGATCACATGGCCATTGTTCGTCTCCTCAGCGAAGAAGCCTGCCAATGTCGACTGGCTTTCGGCCACGTCCCGGGAGTATCCCTGTCCGGCAGCGGGGATACGCCCCCCGATGCTCCCATTGGCCACGAAGGTCGGGTTGTAGTCGACTGTCGGATCAGTGGCCGTCAGCGTCCAGGCCTCATCCGCGCTGGCGGGCTCAGCGCCTGCCGAGAGAACCGTGGCCGCAGCGTTGCCCCGGCCCGAGCCGGGAGCGACAAGCGTCAGGCCGGCGACGACGCTCAGCGCCAGGACAACAGCGCAGATCGCTGAGACCCGAGCCATAGACGGGCGACGTACGCACACACTGGGCAGCACCATGGCATCCTCTTCATGAAGGTGGGTTCAGGGTGGCCGTTGCGAGTGTGCGCTGGTCCTCCTTGACCGGTGGTCAGACCGCAGACCCCTCTGCAATCGCAACCCGAGATAAACATCCGCTGACATCCGACAACGTCAGCGGCTGCGCCTACAGACTGCCCTGCGGAGCCATCGATGTCAACCGATATCGCATGAATTCCCCGTCCTCGACCCCTCCATTCCGGGCCATCAGGCGTTTACGATAGTGATGTAAAGTGACGATATTCGCCGATGTCTCAATGAGGAGTCACCATGCCGTCCCGCCCTACCGTCCGAGGCCGAGGCCTCCTCACCGCTCTTGCACTGCTCGCCGGAACTCTCTGCAGCACATTGGCCTCCGCACCTGCTGCCAGTGCCCTGGACGACGGGCTGGCATTGACTCCTCCGATGGGATGGAACTCTTGGAACCAGCTGGCTTGCGATGACCTCACGGAGTCCGCAGTCCTGTCGGCGGCGCACGGGATCGTGGATGCAGGGCTCGACAAGGTCGGCTATGAGTACATCGTGATCGACGATTGCTGGCAGGGCCCTCGCGATGCCAGCGGAAACTACACGGCGTCCGCGGCAAAGTTTCCCCGCGGCATCAAGGCCCTGGCCGATGACATCCATGCACTCGGTCTGAAGTTCGGCATCTACTCCGGTCCAGGGACCCCCACCTGCGCAGGACGCGGCGCAGGCGGCGGCTACCCCTACGGAGTCGGCAGCTATGGTCACGTACAACAGGATGCAAACACGTTCGCGTCCTGGGGTGTGGACTACCTCAAATACGACTGGTGCAGTGCCGACGAGACACAGCAGGTCCCGGGGTTGAGCCGTGACACCGCCTACAGCCAGATGCGCGATGCCCTCGCGTCCACCGGCCGCGACATCGTGATCTCGCTCTCTGATCGCAACAGCCCCTGGACCTACTCCGCCTCATATGGTCATCTGTGGCGGGTCGGCAGCGACCTGCACCCCAACTTCGGGCCGGTGACGTCCAGTAGCCCGAGCGTCCAGTCCCAGATCGAGTTCACCGCGACGAACAGCCTCTGGAACTTCTCCGGACCGGGTGCCTGGAACGACCTCGACATGCTGCAGGTCGGGAACGCCAACAGTTCCGGCACCAGAATGACCTACGACGAATCGAGGACCCATATCGGCATGTGGTCGATCCTCGCCTCGCCGTTGTTCATCGGGACTGATCTCTACACCCTTGATGCCGGCGTCCTCGACCTGCTGCGCAATCCCGAAGTGGTGGCGGTCGACCAAGACGCTCTGGGGAAGCAGGGACGCCGGATCTCAGTGACCGATGGCATGGAGACCTGGGCCCGGCCGCTGGCGAACGGCGATATCGCGGTGGCGTTCTACAACTCGACCGCTACCGCGAGCTCCGTCTCCACGCCGCTCGCCGCCCTCGGTGCCACCGCAGACCGTTACATCGTCCGGGATCTCTGGGAGCGCGAGGACACCGGCGTGACCGCGGGGACCCTCTCGGCGACGGTTCCGGCTCATGGCACGGAGTTCTTCCGGCTCCGCGCGGCATCCGCAGCGGCAGCGACTGTGCTCACCTCGGCGAAGGCGACGTTCGCCCAGGCAGGACATGATGCGACGATCGCGCTGACGGTGAGTAACAGATCCGACCTCAGCAGCCCCGCGGGGACAGCAGCGGTCACGGGCACGGCAGCCGTCACGCCGATCCTCGCCACCGCTGTGGTCCCCGCGCTCTCCCCCGGAGACAGTGCAACCGTGCGGGTGCCGGTTCGGGTCGCCGCCGGTACAGCGACTGGGACCATCCCCGTCGAGTACAGCGTGACGGTCGCAGGGGAGACCGCCATCGGCCATGCACAAGTGATCGTGGTGGCCGCAGCACCCAGCACGAACGTCTACGCCTCCGACCTGCCGTTCATCACAGAACGCGACGGCTGGCAAGGTCTGGAACGCGACAAGAACGTCAAGGGAAGCGGCGACACCACGTTGAAGGTGGCGGGAACATCCTGGGCCAAGGGCGTGGGCACCAATGCCGAATCGGAGTTCTCCGTGTGGCTCGGCAGCCAGTGCACCCGGATCACCGGTGCTTTCGGTCTCGATGACCGCGCGTCCAGTCTGGGAACGATCACCGGAGAGATCCGAGATGCCGTCACTGGTGTCACTCTCTGGTCGGCGCCCCTCATGAAGTCCGGCGTCGCCGCGCGAGCCTTCGATCTGGACCTCACGTCGGTGGATCGGTTGAGCTTCGTGGCTGGCGACGGTGGTGACACCAATTCCAACGACAATGCGGACTGGCT
>JAATES010000064.1 GCA_015655615.1 Actinomycetales bacterium | reverse complement strand
CCTGGCGGCCCTGAGCTGCTTCTTCACCACCGTGGTCGGGGCTCTGCTCGGGTTCAAGGCCGCCGACCCGGCCAGCGTCGACGTGGTCGCGGTCTACGGTGGTGGACGCTTCACGCAACTGCGCAAGGTGCGGCTGATCGCTGCCGTGCCGAGCATTCTCACGGCCTTGCAGATCGCGGTTCCGGCCGCCTTCCTGGGCGCGATCCTCGGGGAGTACCTCGGAGGCGTGGACACTGGGGTGGGGCCCGCCATGACCAGTGCCCAGGTGACCCTCAACGCCGCCCGCGTCTGGGGCCTGGCGCTCGCCTGCGGAGCGGTCGCGATGGCGGGCTACGCGGTGGTCGGACTGCTCGCGCGGTTCGCGGCGCCCTGGTCGCGAGGTGGTCGCGCGTGAGCGCCCAGGGACTCAGCACCCATGAGGTGGCGTTGCTGCGCCGGACCGTGCGACGCGATGCTGCCCGGGGCGTGCTGCGAGCCGTCGGGCGCAGTCTGCTGACCTTCGCATTGACCGTGGCGCTGGTGCTGATCCTCTGGTGGGGTGTGCTCAAGGTCTTCGACGTCAACGCATTCGTGGCCAAGTCCCCCGAGGATGTGTGGGCCTTCCTGGTGACCTCGCCGGATGTCGCCGAGAACCGCCAGGGCGTGTTCGGACCACTGCGGGAGACCTTGGGACACGCCGGGATCGGATTCGTCGCGGGACTCCTGGTGGCCCTGCTGTCCGCCATGGCCTTCCACCTGTGGAAAGGGGTGGAACACGCCCTGATGCCCGTGGCGATGCTGCTGCGCTCGGTGCCCCTGGTCGCCATGGCCCCGGTGATCCTGCTGATCTTCGGGCGTGAGACGGCCTCTGTGGCGGTGATCGGCGGCATCGTGGTCCTGTTCCCCGCGCTGGTCAACATCGCCGAGGGCCTGCGTTCGGCCTCCACGCAGATGACCGACGTGGTGCGCGTCTACGGCGGGTCGTCCTGGTCCGTGCTGGGCAAGGTCGCACTGCCGGCCTCGATGCCCTCGTTCTTCGCAGCCGTGCGGATCTCGGTCCCCGGCGCTGTCACGGGTGCGCTGCTCGCGGAGTGGCTGGCCACGGGCACGGGTATCGGCCACGCCGTGAGCATCGCCAAGTCTCAGGCACAGTTCTCGCAGTTGTGGTCGCTGGTCGTCGTGGTGACCGCCGTGTCATTGATCCTCTACAACGTGGTCCAGCTCATCGAGAACATCGTGTTGTCCCGGTTCGGGCTGCGCACCGGCGGGGCCTGAGGTGCTCGCGCCCATCCGGACACCCTAGGCTGGGCTGGTGCCCGCCCACACCCGTCGTTGGCTGTTCGCAGCCCTGCCCGCAGCCCTGCTGATCGCGCTGATCGCGCTGGTGGTCGCCGGGCTGTGGACGTCTGCGTTCTCCCCCGTCCCGCTGCTGGATGCCGGACCCGTCTCGCGCTGGGGTCTGCCAGCCGCCACCGCGGTCGGCGAGCTTGCCGGTGCCGTGACTCTCGGTGCGGTGTTCCTTGCCGCCGCCGTGCTGTCGTCCGGCACCGCCACCCGGGCCGCGTTGATGACCGCAGGGGTGGCCGGTTCGGTGTGGACGGTGGCCGCCGTGGTCCGATTGCTGTTCAATGCGTCGGTGGCCATGGGCACACCCCTGAACGCACCCGGGTTCGGGGCCGGAATCGAGCTGTTCGCGACGCGGGTCGAGGGCGGGCGCAGCCTTCTGATCGTTCCGGTACTCGTCTGCCTGGCGGCGACGGTGGCACTCGGGTCCACCACGGCCACGGGCGCGGCCTGGGCGGGGGCGCTCTCACTGGCGGCGCTGGGTGTTCAGGCGAGCGCCGGGCACTCGGCGTCCGCGGGCAACCACATGCTCGCCATCTCGGCGCTCTTCTTGCACCTGACAGGTGCGGCGCTGTGGATCGGATCTTTGGCCGCGCTGGGAATCCTGTGGCTCAGCGGCAGGCTGGCAGCCACTGCGGTCCCGGACGCGGTGCGCAGGTTTTCCTCCATGGCGGGCTGGGCTTACGTGCTCGTCGCCCTCTCCGGTGTGGTGACCGCCATACTGCGGCTGGGCGGCTGGTCCGGTCTGGGCACGCGGTATGGCGTCCTGGTCCTGGTCAAGGTTGCGCTGTTCGGCGTGCTGGGGGTCTTCGGCTTGGTGCACCGGCGCCGCGTGATCACCAGCCTGACGACGGTCAGGTCGGCGGCGTTCTGGCGGCTCGCTGCGGTCGAGATCCTGGTCATGGGGGCCGTCAGCGGCGTCGCGGTGGCACTGGCCTCGTCGGCCCCGCCGTCGGACGGCGTGCTGACCGGCCCGGTCACGGCGGCGCGGCTGGTCACGGGTCTGAATCTGCCCCCGCAGCCCAGCCTCGCACGGTACTTCACCACGTGGAATCCCGACTTCCTCTTCGCTTGCGTGTCCATTGCAGGCCTCTATGTCTATCTCCGGTGGGTCCGCAGACTCCGCCGTCGTGGCGATGACTGGCCCTGGGGACGCACGGTGAGCTGGTGTGTGGGCCTGGTGGTCTTCGCCTGGGTGACCAGTGGCGGACCGGCGCTGTACGGCCACATCCTGTTCAGCTCGCACATGCTGCAGCACATGCTGCTGGCGATGGTGGTCCCGCTCTTCGTGGTCTCAGGGGCCCCGGTGACCCTCGCACTACGTGCCCTGCCCGCCCGCAAGGACGGCTCGCGGGGCCCGCGCGAGTGGTTGCTGACGATCGTACATTCGCGCTGGGGGACGTTCTTTGCCAACCCGATCGTCGCTGCGGTGAACTTCGCCGGGTCCATGGTGGTCTTCTACTACACCCCGGCCTTCGAGTACGCGCTGCGGACGGAGATCGGCCATGCGGCGATGGTCGTCCACTTCTCCCTGGCGGGATACCTGTTCGCGAACGCCCTGATCGGGATCGACCCGGGCCCTGCCCGCCCGGGCTATCCGCAGCGACTGCTGCTGCTGCTGTCGACCATGGCCTTCCACGCGTTCTTCGGGGTCTCGCTGATGTCCAGTGACACGTTGCTGGTGGCCAACTGGTTCGGCCTCCTGGGACGCCCCTGGGGCGGCAGCGCGATCGCCGATCAGCAGGCGGGCGGCGAGATCGCCTGGGGGCTGGGCGAGGTGCCGACCATCGTGCTGGCCATCATCGTGGCGGTGCGATGGTCGGCTGCGGACGGCCGGGACGCACGGCGCAAGGATCGGCAGGCGGATCGCGATGGCGACGCTGAGCTGCAGGACTACAACGCCATGCTCTCCGGGCTCTCGGAGCGTGATCGGGCGTAGCGCCGTGTGCCATTCGGCTCAGTGGCTGACGAGGCTCTCGTAGAGCCGGCCGAGTTCCCCGAAGAGCGCGGTGTTGAGCTCGAACGCCACCTGGGCCTCGGCGACGGCCTCGTCAAGCTCCGCCGCACTGAGGTCGAGGCCATCCAGGCGCTCGCGGTACTCATCCTTGAAAGGCTTGGTCTTGGGGATGTCGGTGAACGTGTAGAACGCCACGCCCTGATCGCCGAGCCCGTAGTGGCGTTGCACCATGCGCTTGATGACCTGACCGCCGGAGAGGTCTCCGAGGTAACGGGTGTAGGCATGCGCCGCGTAACGCGGCAGGCTTGCTCCGGCTTCGGACAGCCTGGCTGCGTAGACCCGGGTGGCGGGGAGGACCTCGATGCGGCTGCGCCAGTCGTCTCCGATGAGGTGGGCCAGATCGGCCTCGATGGAGGGGGTGCGGGTGAGCTCGTCGAAGATCACGGTCGCCCCCCGGGTATCATGGCGTTGCTGCTCACCGGCTTGCTCCAGAGCCCGGTAGATCGTGTGGTGCTGTGCGACCAGGTTGGCGTAGGCGGCGAGCGGCAGGCTTCCGTCCATGAGGCGGGTGACGAAGCCGGTGGACTCGGCGGTCTGGTGCGCATCGCGAGTGCCCGCGCGCAGGCGCGCTGACAGCACTGTGCTATCGGTGGACTCGGTCTTGGTCATGATGGCTCCTGATGGTGCGGTCGGCGGTGGAGTGGTCACATCCGATGGTCGGCCTATATGACAGCTTGTCATCACACCTCACTGTAGCGCATAAGTATGGGTACCCTTACTAGACGAAATTGGTCCAGTAAGGTCGGGTTAGTCGTGTCGGACGGTCCTCACTGGGGATCGCCGACGCCTTGGTGGCCAGCCAGGTCACACCATTCCGCTTCCGTAGGAGAGCTCGATGTCGGCTGTACAGTCCAGCAAGCGCGGCGCCCAGGCGTTCCTCCGCCGAGTGCAAGGCCGGATTGGCCGCACCGCCCGACGCGCGCCGCAACAGCCCGTAAGCCGGGGTGGCGCAACTCTGCACCGGGCGTTGGTGGGCCGGTATCGGCTCGGCGCCGTGATCACCCGCGACGACGGCGCGGTGCCCCTGCGGTGGTGGGTGCATGCCGTGAACTTCGGCGACCTGCTCTCGCCCTGGCTCGTGGCGAAGATGACGGGACACGCGGTGACGCTGGCGAGCCGGAGCGAGCCGCATTACATCGCGGTGGGATCGGTCGCCAAACATGCACGGCCCAGTTCAATCGTCTGGGGCTCCGGCTCGTTCGGCACCGAGGGAGCGGCGGAGTTGTGCGCCGAGGCTGACTACCGTGCTGTGCGGGGCCCGCTCACCCGGTCTCGGCTCCAGCATTTCGGTGCCAAGGTCCCCGCGGTGTATGGGGATCCCGCTCTGCTCGCCCCGCTCTACTACTTCCCCAAGGTGGAGATCACCCATGAGGTCGGCATGGTGCTGCGGTGGTCCGAGCGCAAGCGTGCGGCGAGTGAGTTCGGTGAGGGCGTCAAGGCGATCAGCCTGGAGACCGACGACATCGAGGGCACCATTCGGCAGATCCTCTCCTGCCGGCGGATCGTCACGTCCTCGCTGCACGGGCTGATCATCGCCGACGCCTACGGCATCCCCAGCGCCTGGGTCGCTTCTGGGACGCCCAAGGGCGGGGAATTCAAGTACTTCGACTACTTCGCCACCGTCGACAAATTCCGCCGTCCGCAACGATTCTCGTACACGTCCAAGGCAGTGACCGTCGAGCGGGTACTGGGTTCCCTGACATTCGATGCCGCGCCCATCGTCTTCAAATACAAGGCACTCCTGGACGCCTGCCCCTTCCTCGAGCGCGTGTAGCGCCCAGGAGCGGAATCCAGGAGCGTCCGGCCTAGTCGCCGGTGCCTAGATCCAGGTCGTCGAGGCCATCCAGAAGCCCGCTCGTGTCGCCGAGCTCGACCTGAGAGACCTTCCAGCTGCCGCCTTCCTTCACTGCCGTGAAGTTCATGGTGATGGTCTGCTCCGGATTCTCCTTGCAGGAGGTCGTGACCGGCACGGTGGCCTCCGCGTCTCCACTCGTGGTGGAGCTCCCCACGGTGACGTTCGGGGTGCAGGAGGCGGTGTCACCGGATTGCGCACTCTCCTTGAAGGACGTCCAGCTGTCGTCGTCACAGTTCGCGGCCTGCTCCTTGAGGTCGCCCGTCACCACGGCGGCTGCCTCATCACAGCTGGAGGCATTGACCAATTGCTTGACGGCGGCCTCGGGGCTTGACGCCTTGTCGCCGCCGCGGAAGAACACGAAGAAGACGACGACGGCGATGACGAGAAGGGCGACCACGCCCAAGATGATCCACAGCAGGGGATTTCTCCGCTGCGGAGTCAGAGCCGGTGCGGACTGGGCTCCGCCCGGCAGGTGGGGGGCGGAGTAAGCGGGCTGGGCGCTGGCGGGGTCGTACTGTCCGCTGCCGGGCTGCCCGAAGGACTGCGAGGCGGGCGCGGATGCAGGAGCGGGTTGTTCCGGCACGTAGCCCTGTGCCGGTTGGACGGGCTGGGTGTGCTCGGTCCAGGTGGTGCCGTCCCACCAGCGCACGTTTCCGCGGCCATCGGGGTACCAGCCGGCAGGGGTGTCGGACATCGGAGCTCCTCACACTGGGGTGCCGGTGTCGGCACGAGTAGTGCCGACTCTAGCGATCCCTCGCTCACCCGGCACCTGCGACGGCGCGGCCCGCAT